>NZ_AP025484.1:1800000-2020999 GCF_024347455.1 Vibrio echinoideorum | reverse complement strand
AGATGATTGTTGTCCTGAAGATGCTTGCCCCGACTCTCGAAACAGCACCTCTATCACTGGCATTAAGTTAGGTGCATCCGAAAACGGAATCACTATCACGTCAGGCAGAGCAGACAATAAAGGATTCATCTGCCCTGAACGATATTCGACATTCGCACACACGACCTCAGCACCGTCTCCCACACCTTCAATCACATGTGGTGTGCTATTCGGCAGATAAACAATGCAGGGCT
This sequence comes from Vibrio echinoideorum, assembly GCF_024347455.1. NCBI lineage: Bacteria > Pseudomonadati > Pseudomonadota > Gammaproteobacteria > Vibrionales > Vibrionaceae > Vibrio > Vibrio echinoideorum. Next base: position 2,020,766 of record NZ_AP025484.1, on the reverse strand, counting down.
GTGACAGTTGCCTGTACTCCGTGTGCGCACTAGACAAGGTCAACTCACCCGCGCTCAATACATGAAGATGCCCTTCTTTACCCTGTTGCGGCTTAAATGACGACACTCCGCACAAATTGCCAGAATAGAAAACACCGGTACGTATCGAGAAGTGTTCCATTAGTTGTGAAAGCAGATCCATGCATCCTCCGAACGATTCGCTTACTTTTAAGTTCTTTTGTCCCTCTATAGACCGGACGAGTGGGCTAAATTATTTCAAACAAGATAACCAACACTGACAAGGAACTTGATATGTCACACATGAAATCGACCAGTCAAAAAATCACTCTATTGGCCGCGTTACTAGGAACCAGCTTTTCACTGATGGCAGCAGACATCGACATGAGCGTTGATAGCAATGACATCGCGATCAAAGGCTATGACCCAGTGGCTTACTTTACTGATGCTGGTGCCGTTCAAGGTTCATCAGAATTCACTGCTACTTATAAGAACGCTATTTATCAGTTCGCAAACAGTGACAACCGAGATCAGTTCCGCACCAATCCTGAAGCTTATGCACCTCAATACGGTGGCTATTGTGCCTTTGGTGTGGCTATGGGTAAGAAATTTGAGACCGACCCTAACGCATGGAAAGTCGAAGATGGAAAGCTGTATCTGAACTTAGACAAATCTGTACAAAAACGATGGTTGGAAGATACGCAAGAGTTCATCCAAGACGCCAACAGCAACTGGACGACGATCAAAACCGTAGAAGCCTATAAGCTTTAGTCTATAAGCTTTAACCTACAAGTTTTAGCCTAGTAACTTTAACCTTTATCCATTGCCCATTAATAAAAACGGAAGCGACCGAACGCTTCCGTTTTCATTTCGACGTTCCCAATCTTAATAAGCCTCCAGCTATTGGTATCACCACAATAAATGGCGATGCGTTGCTCAAATCAGGAAAACCCGTCAGCCTTTAGCACGAATCAAACCCATTTCTATTCTATACTCCTAGAAGATAAGCTTTTCTTTTTATGGAAGAATAATGATATTACCTAGGATTTTTGCACTTGGGCTCTGCGCCTTATCAACACTGACTTATGCAGCTCCATGGCAGTTCGTCAAAAGTGAAGACGGCATCATCATTGATAAGAGACCTCACAGTGAAGGCTTAGTAGAGATACGAGCACAAATGCAAACGCCCACCACTTACTCCGGTTTTTTACTGTTGCTGGAAGACAGCGAGAACGTGCCAAACTGGATAGACAATGTGTCGCAAAGCCGTGTCTTGATGCAGATATCTGAGGCAGAAAACATCGTCTATACCCAATTCAAAGCGCCTTGGCCTGCTAGAGATCGCGATATGGTGACCTACTCAAAATACAGCATTGAGGATGGGCAGTTTGTCTTGTCGATTAAAGATGCCTCTAACTATTTGGCGAAAGAGTCGGGGTATATTCGAATTTACGATGTGGACGCACTTTGGACGCTGCAACCGCTCACTAATGGCAATACTTACATCACCTACACCGCATATGCGAACGCAGGTGGCATCTTGCCCAATTGGTTGATGAATAAGTTATCGATAGGCAGTGCGCTGAGTACGTTTAAGGGGTTGAAAGAACAGCTACCAAAATACCAAGGACAACAGCACCCCAATCTGCCAAGTGAGTCTCGTTAACTATACAGGTTTAGTGAGGCAGGCAGCGACAGTGCTAGATAAGCTAAGGTCTTCTTGCTAGGTCGCGAGCTAAGATAAGCGCTAAACCAAACACCTGAAGAAACAGGGCGATGTTTTTATAGAAAGCCATTTTCTCATCAAGCCTTTGGATTAACTCAACCAAGGTCAGATTATCCAAATAGTAGTCATCAATTCGGGTTCGTTGCGATTCTTGGGCACTGTTTATCAGCATCATAAGCTTAGGTAAGTTAGCCAACGAGATGGCCGGCACCTCGTCACTCACCCAGCTTCGAAGTTGTCCGCGAAGCGCTTCATCAAGAACAGTGGCAGGTTGAGCGATTTCTGAGGATAGCTTATCAAGGTGAATCAGAATCGCTTCACGCTTACGCTCTAAGGTTTCGATCGTATTCCAGGACAGTTGTATAGAGTACACATTGCCGTATTTACGATCGTTGTATTCCGATTTCTCCGCTTCAATTTTGTCCAACACCAAGCTCGACATGACAATCGCCATGATGTTGAGTATTAGCCCTGCGAGGACAATCGCCCAAGCAGGAGGAAGGCGCAATGCCATAATGCTCCCTAGAACATTTTATCAAAAGGTAGGTAAGCTAAGTTTAGGACAATCAAGGAGATCATGCAGATAAGCGTTAACACCATACCCACTTTTCTGCCTTTGAAATTCTTCGCTAAGATCCCTTTAGCGTGAATCACTCGTCCCAGAATAAACGCCACACCAATGACATGAATAAGCCACACACCAGCCCCATTCATCTCTAGCAACCCCATCAAAATCACCGTGATTGGGATGTAATCCATCGCGTTACTTTGTGCCGAACGTGCTATCTGTAACGACTCAACACCGCCATCGGCATGAGCAACAAGATTGATTCGTCTTTGCTTAATAACTTCAATCGCCAACCAAATCATTACTACCGTCAGCAGAGCTGCGTAAAGTGCTGTAACCATCATATTTCCCTATTGTTTTGTCTTAACTCAGTGTTCTTTTCTATCTTTTCGACATTAACCGCCAAGATAAAATGATAATCACGCCCGAGCACTTGTAAGAGATCTCTCACACCGAACGTAAGAGATCACAATCAAGCTTCGCAGAAAATTCCTAAAATACAAACCCAACCCCTTGTTTTGTATGAATCCACGCATATTTCTTTCGGTTAGTGAGTACATTTATTTCTTGAGGTGGATTGTGAGTAAAGCCTCTGCAGTGTTTAATACACATGTCGACAGGGAGTTGGCAGGAACAGGAAAAAGCCTAACGGATTAGGTATCTTCAGGATGAAGATTTGATGGCTTAGGATGAATTATCAGCAAGGAAGTTTTGCTCTAGGATAGAGTCGCTTGTCAGGATGATGAGTTAGCAAGGACACCGCTAGGAAGGCGATGAATTGGATAGGTTAAAGGATTTAGCCACGTCAAGGAACGATGCAGGGAGCACCAGTTACCTATTGAAAGATAAGTAACGCGCAGTAGCAGGATGGCTACGAAAAGAATAGACCCCGTTTGGTGAAAGCCAAACGGGGTTTTCTTTTTTGTAACGTCTAAAAGCTGTTAGTAGCTAACCGATAATAGTAGCTAACCGTTAATAGCAGCTAACCGTTAAAAGTCACGTTACAAAATAATGTTCATCAAGAACATTGCACCAAAGGCATTCAATACCGAAATCGCGATCATCACCGGGATATAACGACCTTCAGTACCAATTGGTCCCATAATACGACCCATGTATTGAACCTGAGAGCCCATCAAGTAGATAGCTGGCGCCAAGATAGCGATATGGTTGCCGTTCAGAATGCCTTGGTCAAACAGCGTGATAACCACACCCACTGCGCCACCCATCGACATCCATCGACATCCACGCACCAATCAATACCGCTGCCGCTTCGCCAGGTAAACCAAATACCGCCATGATTGGAGCAAAAACACTGCCCATCAAATCCAGCGCACCGGTGATCTGCAATGCCTTGATAATCACAAACGCCATCAGAACATTCGGTACCGTAGAGGTAGTCGCAATAACCCAGCCTTTCTTAGCACCTTCAACGAAAATATCAGTAACCATTGGTTTCTTTGCTTTAACTTCGCTCATTATGCTACTTCCTCTGCCAGTTTTTGTTCTTTGTCTGATTTTGGTTTGTCTTCTTTGCCTTCAGTAATGTTGAGGTAAATACGGAACAGGTTCGCACCGACAAACTTGAAGATAAACATCACAGCCACAGCCAAACCAATTGACGATGTTACCGCCAAAGAACCATCCATCGCCGTTAGAGTGAACAGAACCGCACCTGAAGAGAAAAAGTTAACGATCGCCGCGCCCGCCGTAAACTGGAACATGGTGAAGACATCGGTTTCGCGCTTAGTCAAATGCCCTTCATCTTTCAGCTGCCTCGTCATCGCTGCACCCGCATCGGTACTTTGCAAAGAAGCAATCAGTGCCAAGCCTGAGTTACCCGGAATACCCATTAGAGGGCGAAGCAGAGGTGTCAGTAGTTTACGAGCCGCGTCCAGTGCACCGTAGTGCTCAAGTACGTTGATCATACCCAGTGCAAACATCACGGTCGGAATAAGTGTCAAAGCAAAAATGAAACCGTCGCGAGCACCACTACCGCCTTTACCGCGCAATGACGTCGTTGCCGCTTGGATACCATCGGCCGTTTCACTGACATCGTAAGCGACCTTACCGAATGAACCGTTGAGCGTTGTAAAATCGAGCACTCCATACCATTCATTGGACTGCATTAAGCCTGAAAAGAACACAATCGCGAATGCGAGTGCGATATAGCTGCCGATCGTGACTTTACGATCGGTTTTAGTTGGATTAGTCATAAGGACCTCTATACATCTCGTTTATGTGGAACAGAACATGTATAGATAGTGCAAACTAATGAGAAATAGGTTAATGACCAAAATAAAATAGCGTATCGGTTTGAACAAAAGAACCACAGCAACATATAAAACTGTGATTTAGATTTAAAAGCAGAGGCACACGCTAAAATAATTTGAATATTTCACATACAAAACTAAACAAAATTCGCTTCAACAGCGCAACCAAAAACGCACACAATCACCACACAGGTAAGGTTTCAAATGACAGGTTTTTACCTAGTCTGATCTCTGATAATGATGTAAGTGATCTCTTACATGCTTTTTTTGTTCAATTTTAATTCGATTATAATACAGCGGCTTAAATCGTGGTTACGCTTCTAAAATGCAATCGTTTACCTATTGTTGGTTGAGTTTTGAACCATGGCTAAACCATGAGCCATTTTATAAAGAATTTGAGCTTAATTCGAAATTTCAGCCCTTAGAGGTGCTATAGACTTCGCGCTGCCAATATCGAAGGAGAACGGTGGTGATGATGATGGAAATGAGAACGCTTAAATATCAAGTAATGGGCAAAGGCATGTGGATCACTGCAACGGTATCTCGCGTAGTCGCGGACAAACTTGCGCTGGAATATCAATCCTACGGCTGGCCTGTTGAAGTATGTGCCGCAGAACAAACACTGACGTTTGATCTCAATGCTGCATAATATTGGCAATGGCGAATAAGCTCTATCGGTACTAAACCCGGTAGGGCTTTTTCCCTATAATCTCTATTTTACCTACAGTCTCTATTTTCTCTATGATCGACCGTTTTCCTATAAACGATGTGTTCCTATAATCGACGGCTTTCACTGTGACCTCACGTTTTCACCCAATCTACTGTTTTCTATATAATCTATTGAATTATTAAGATATCTATCACACTGCACATGGTTATTTAGGTCTACGCTTTTACCCGTGTTAATAACTTATTAACTTCGGAGCGTAATCCATGCTAGGTATCCAGCTTTCAGTTGTTCTCTCTTTCTTGTTTTTTTCTACGGTAGCAGGCGCTGCCACTTCTCAGTTGGGAGAGCCGCTCAAACTAACCAGTTCATTTGCTGGCTACCTATCGCTGACCATTTTCGTTGTCGCCTACATCGTGGTGATGATGGAAGAATACCTAAAACTCCGAAAATCCAAGCCAGTTCTACTTGCAGCGGGCCTGATCTGGATAATCATTGGTTTTACCTACCAAGAACACAACCTCACTGAGGTAGCGAAACAAGCGCTCGAACACAACCTGCTGGAATATGCCGAGCTATTACTCTTTCTACTCGTCGCCATGACATACATTAGCGCCATGGAAGAGAGAAGACTGTTTGATGCGCTGCAAGCGTGGATGGTAGGCAAAGGCTTCAATTTCCGCTCTCTGTTCTGGATAACCGGTATTCTGGCCTTCTTTATCTCGCCTATTGCTGACAACCTCACGACAGCTCTATTGATGTGTGCCGTTGTTCTCAAGGTTGCAGGCTCTAACCCTAAATTCGTTAATCTCGCTTGTGTGAATATCGTGATAGCCGCCAATGCTGGCGGCGCGTTCAGTCCATTCGGCGACATCACAACGCTAATGGTATGGCAGGCTGGTTATGTGAGTTTTAGTGAGTTCATTCCTTTGTTTATCCCTTCGGTGATGAATTACCTCGTCCCTGCGTTGATCATGTCTTATTTTGTACCCACGACTCAGCCCGACACGGTTCATCAACACGTTGAATTGAAACGTGGTGCAAGACGAATCGTATTCTTGTTCATCATGACAATAGCGACCGCGGTTGCTTTCCATGCCGTACTCCACTTCCCTCCTGTGATGGGGATGATGATGGGACTCGCCTACCTGCAGTTCTTTGGTTATTACTTACGTAAGACTTTACCCAACTCACTCGCGAAGAAAAAAGCGGTGGCGATCGCCAATAACGATGAAGGCGCCCTGAAACGACTCGGTTCTGTTGTGCCATTCGATGTATTTCGAAGAGTTTCGCATGCCGAATGGGACACGTTGCTGTTCTTCTACGGCGTCGTAATGTGTGTCGGTGGCTTGAGTTTACTTGGATACTTGGAATTAGCCTCGGGCGTGATGTATAGCCAATGGGATCCAATTTGGGCCAACGTCATGGTGGGGATCTTATCGGCTATTGTCGATAACATTCCGGTGATGTTTGCCGTGTTATCCATGGAACCCCAAATGTCGATGGGCAACTGGCTACTGATCACCTTAACCGCGGGCGTCGGTGGTAGCTTGCTATCTATAGGCAGTGCAGCAGGTGTGGCATTGATGGGGGCGGCGCATGGAAAATACACCTTCTTTGGACACTTAAAATGGATGCCAGTGATCATGATTGGCTATGCCGTCAGTATCGCCGCTCACCTATGGCTGAATGGCGATCTTTTCTAATTCGGAGATCTTTTCTAATTCGAACTGTCTTTCAAAGGCTTCTCAATAAGTGTCCAGACGTTACTCAATTGTATCGCTGGGCATTGGTTGCAAGTTAGCATCTCGCCCTGTTGTTGAATGCGCATCACTAGTCTAGAGTCAGTTCGACTGCTTCCAGAATTGAACTCAATGGTGATCAAGTCATCATCAACACGATAGGTTCGAGTAACGGAATTATCCGTTGTTTGATAAGTCACTTGCCCGGATTCAAAAAGTAGATAACTGTCATTATCTGCGTTCTCATACATACCTTTGAACAGAGCAAGTTGTGGTACTTCGAAGGGTCGACTGGTGTCGGTTAAACAGCCCGTCAGCAATAGTGCGCTACTGCAGCAGAGTATAAGTGAATGATGGCTATTCATTTGGGCATCCTTGCCTAGAGAGCATGGTTAAAGGATATGCAACCAAATAAGTATTTTCCAGAAAGCGGCAGTTTTATTGCAAAGTCACACTTTAAGAACCCTTAACGTTCACCAATAATTGATACGCAATTTTCAACAAACATTCCGAAAAAGACTCTTTAATCTTCTTCTCTTCCCTCAATAACCAATAAGCGCTGTTTACGTTCTACACCACCCGCATACCCGGTCAGCTTGCCATTTTTACCAATCACACGGTGACACGGCACAATCACTGACACCGGATTTTTTCCATTCGCTAAACCCACGGCTCGCACCGCTTTGGGGTTACCAATCGCGTCGGCCAATTGTGCATAGCTCCATGTTTCTCCATAAGGAATGGTCATGAGCGCTTGCCAAACCGATTGCTGAAACGGAGTGCCCTTAGCTGCGATCGGCACAGAAAACTGGATAACTTCACCAGCAAAATAACGGTTGAGCTGGTCGGCGACCAATTCAAAGATCGGAAAGCTAGCATCTTGAACGCCTAACTGTTCTGGCTTGGTGGTGTATGTTTCAAACCAAAGGCCGAGCAGCCCTTCATCGTTCGCCTGTAAAGTCACCGTGCCCAATGGGCTCTCATAATAAGTAAATCGGTTAGCCATAATATCTCCTAGCCTGCTACTGCATGTGTTTGTGGGTGCTCTTTCTATTAAGACTGATTCCAACAATGGAACGTGGCGTAACTTCCCCAAGGCGAAACACTCTCTGTATTGATGGCTGGGCGATGCTCAATGAACTTCTTCACCACCAGGTCGCCAACCAACAGATGATTAGGTTCACTTAACCCGCGAAGTAGCGCGTATTGAATCGTCCAAGGCCCAATGCCCTTTAGCTCAATCCACTTAGAAGGATGTTCGGCTTCATTGTCGACCATGTATTCGGCAAAGCGCTTTAAGGTCTCTTTGCGGCTTCCCGGCATTCTTAAGAAGCTGACATCAGCCTCCGCTATCTGTTTAGGTGTCGGGAAGTAGACCTTCTCATGTGCATCAGAAAGCTCTTTGACCAACAAGTTAAGCTGACCAATGGCCGCGGTTACCGAGACTTGCTGTCCGAGAATCGCTCTTACTCCGGCTTCCCAAGCACTCCACACGCCAGGAATGCGGATGCCACTCTTAACCACTAAGTTGGGGTCAATGGTTGTAAAGAAGGCCTCGACCTTGGCAATATCGACATCAAGGTCGAACATACGTCGAATGTTGGTAATCAAGCTTCTTAACTGGCTTATATCGTCCAACTCAAATTCAATATCTAAGCGGTTCTCTTTGGCCAAAGTAGCCTTGAACCAACCCTTTGCCCCATTAACATTCACTGTGCGTTTGTAATAATCTTCGCCAACGTCCTCTACACCTTCAATCATTCTTCGTCGATAGAAACCCAGCAAATGGTTCCAGTCTAATGGGCCGTGAAAGACTAGCTGAATATGATTGCTCAGGTTTTCACTTAGCTTTGTTCGTCGGATTTGGCTTGGCGAGAGCTGCAGCTCTTTTAGAAAGGCATCATTGAAACGACGCGTGCTATTAAAACCACTCGCAAAGCCAACATCGGTAATGCTCATGCTACTGGTGTGCAGCAACTGCTTGGCAAACATCAATTGGCTATAAAGGCTATATTGCTTCGGCGACACGCCGATGTAATTGTCGAATAAGGTTCGTAAATAGCGATCGGAAATACCTAATCGAGTGGCAAGGTCGACGATTGACCCTGAGTTCAGCGCACCATGATCAATCAACTGTAAAGCACGCAAGAAAGTCGTTTCAACACCTTTCCAAGCTGGAGAAAAAGGTGCGCTGTCTGGCCGGCAACGTAAGCATGGGCGATACCCAGCCTTCAAGGCTTGAGCTTGATGAGAAAAATACTCGACATTTTCTTCTTTGGGCGGGCTTGCTGGGCAAATCGGACGACAAAAAATTCCGGTGGTTTTTACTGCCGTAAAAAACATCCCATCAAAGCGAGCGTCTCGCGCATATCGAGCTAAATGGCACTGCTCACTGGTTAACGTACTGTTGTGATGAATATTTCTCGACATGCTGTGCTCTTCCCATTTGCCATAACTTTTACTCCGATACCTAAAAGTTTACCGTGAACTGTCATTGTCGCTAGCCACTTTCGGAACTGAAGGTTAGATAAATCACAAAAAAGGGTTTTCTTTTCACGCAATTCGACTAAATTTAACCTTGAGAAGAAACTCTTCTCACAACGTCAACGATAGGTACTTAGCACACTAAGATGCAGAGACCTGTCGAATATAAAAAGGAAAAGGCTATGGTTCTTCACACGTGTCGTATTGTTTTATCAAACCAACAGGTTCTCACCAGTCAATCAGTAGAGCAGTCTCTCAGCTTTCTTGAAGACGAAGCGAGTAAGGGGATTTCTAAAATTGAGATTGACGCAACGGATGGCAATCAAATCCATTCATACCTGTCACACTCTCTTGAAGAGTCTATTGAGAATCTAATGAATCTCTAGAATTTTCGAAGAATAGTGCTTTGAAGTGATAGGGCTTTTAAAAAAGGTTACGCATACCAGGCTTAAACGGTTTTATCCGAGTTAGGGTTATCTCTGATTTGGAAAAGAAAATCATCTCTGGTTTAAAACAAAAATGGCTCCCAACTCTATAACTAGTTAGGAGCCATTTTTTATTGAATCTAATCAACAAAGCCGTTGCTTACCGCGAATGCCGTTACTCTGGTGCTTGTTCAGCGGCTTGTTGCAACGTATAAGCGGTCGATGGATCAATCTCGTTAACCAGCTTCTCGACCTGCATGATCGCATCAACCGAGGTACTGCTTTTACGGTAGCTGAGATAAATTGGGCGATACCAATCTTCTACCCCTTTCACCTTATGCAGCTGACCTGAATCGATAAAAGGTTCAACCATAGAAACAGGTAAATACGCACTGCCACCTTTCTCTAAAATGAAATCGAGGGCAATACGAGCCGTAGAGGTACGTAGATACGGAGCTGGAACTTTAGGGTGACGTTCTGCGTGTTCTGAACCGAAGCGCGTTCCCCAATCGACATACACATACTTATGTTGGAACACAGATTCCAGATCATCTTGCTGCGTTGATACCAACACCAAAACCAAATCAGCGACTTTTTTACAGTTTAGCTCTTCCGCTTTAATTTGATCGAAGGCGAAAGCCATATCTAAGGTTCGCTCTAGCAAATTACGGTTCAGTTGCTCGCGCCCCATCACCTCAGCCATGAAGCCATAACCACCAAAAGAATCGGTCACTACGCTTAAACAGTTTTGCAGATACGCATCCCAAATATTCGGAGTGCCACCTAGTGTTAACTGCAAGGCTTTTCCACTCTCTAACGACAGCTCAAACTTAGCTTGTTGTAAGGTGGATACCATCACTTCAGCATAACCAATCAAACGCTCACCGGAAGAGGTAAGCTTGATGTTATTGCGGTCACGAATGAAGAGCTGAGTATCAAAATAGCCTTCAAGCTGTTTGATCCTCGCACTCACCGCTGCTTGTGTTAAATACAAGTTTTCAGCTGCGCGCCCAAAGTGGCGCACCCTTGCAACCTCAAGAAAGGTTCTAAATACTTTCACATCCATCAAAAATACATCTCTGTAATAAATCTGCTAACTAGCCGATCTAGGATTGTTTATCGTAAAGGCAAAAACGTTTTGTTTCCTATTTTAGCCTTTTAACAATATTTTCGCGTGAGCAATAAACACTAATTTCTATCTAACCACATTACTGAGGCTGATATGTCTGAGACCGAATTCCGACACGGAAAAAAACGTTTTTATGACACCATTAAATTCCCACGAGGGTTCGCTAAGTCAGGTGATTTTACTCTTTCAGAAGAAGAAATCCTAACCTTGTTTGGTGACACTATGCTTGCACTTGAGACTGGTGAACTAACACCGACCAATGCTGAAGAAAGACATTTCATCAAAGTATTGGCTCACCCTCATAAGGCTAAGTCCAAGTTAGACCGTGTTTGGTTGAAGTACATTCAACTGGCTCGTGGACGCCGTCGCTTTCATACCCTAAACGGCTGCAAACGCGGTGAAGTGCCTAGGGAAGAATACGAAAGAGAGTTAGTGTTAGAAGATTAGTAAAACTGCTCAAAGTGATACCTAATCACTTTGGGCTTTTTTTCATAGCATATTAGCGGCAACTTAAAACAAACACGCATCTTCTTCGTAATTAGTAAGTTTAGCCAACCTGTCCAGTTTTACCAATATTTATAGGAAATTCATAGTGATAGCTTTGAATAATCACTATTCTTAAATATACCCATGCTCATTCACGCCTGTCGGTGATACTTCCTCACTTTTTCTCCTCTTTTTTGCACGGCAGTGCCACATAAGCATCACTCTTTGATCATACGTCCATTGCACTCCTGACCATCCAACCACTCATCCACTCATCCACTCATCCACTCACAAAGCTTGTTGATCTTTCAGACCCTGAATCAAACCTACCTGACGATATATGACAAACGTATTAATCTTGTTTAACGCTACCAAATATCCATACAATAATTGTGCAAATTTGAGAGTTCTAGTCACAGATACGACGAAAAAAGCAAAAACTTGACCTAAAACAATAGCGGAATTTAATAACTTATTTTATAATGCGAATTAATGTTTCAGAACACTATAAAATTTTATTTCTAGGGGCAAAATCAATGAGACTTATTCCATTAAGCAACAAAGCTAAAGTAGGTAAATGGGCTGCTCGTCACATCGCAGATTCTATCAACAAATTCGCTCCTACTGCTGAGCGTCCATTTGTACTAGGTCTTCCTACTGGTAGCACACCTCTAACTACTTACGCTGCGCTAATTGAGCTACACAAAGCTGGCGAAGTAAGCTTCAAGCACGTTGTAACATTCAACATGGATGAGTACGTTGGTATCGACCCTAACCACCCAGAGTCTTACCGCACATTCATGCACGAGAACTTTTTCAACCACGTTGATATCCAAGCAGAAAACATCAACCTGCTAGACGGAAAAGCTGAAGACATCGATGCTCACTGTGCAGCATACGAAGAGAAAATCCGTTCATACGGCAAAATCAACCTGTTCATGGGCGGCGTAGGCATCGACGGTCACATCGCATTCAATGAGCCAGGTTCTTCTCTATCTTCACGCACTCGTATCAAAACGTTGACTGAAGACACTCGTATCGCGAACTCTCGTTTCTTCGATGGCGACATCAACCAAGTTCCTAAATACGCACTAACTATCGGTGTTGCTACTCTTCTAGATTCTGAAGAAGTAATGATCCTTTCTCTAGGCCACAACAAAGCGCAAGCGCTTCAAATGGCTATCGAAGGTTCTGTAAACCACATGTGGACTGTTACCGCTCTACAGATGCACCGTAAAGCTATCATCGTTGCTGATGAGCCAGCTCAACAAGAGCTAAAAGTTAAGACTCTACGCTACTTCCAAGAGCTAGAAGCTGAGAACATCCAAGACCTATAATCGATTGTCTTGAATAGATAGCCGTTTTTAATAGAAAAGCGTCTTGAATAGAAAAAGCCACTGAGTGTGGCTTTTTTTGTATCTGCTACTTTTGTATTTGATAAGCGGGGGGAAAGTGTCGAGAGTTTTTGATAGACACAAAAACAACAAAGCGATTTCCCCAACGAGAGAAACCGCCATCATTTTAAGCTTTGGATTGAAACGAACGAACAGCTACAAGATATGTAGGATGTGAAACAAGATAAGCAGGACTGCAAACTAGAACTAAGAACTCAGTGCGTTATCTCGGCATAAGGTCGTGATAATGTCAGTGATAGCCAAAACGATCGTCGACTTCACTTTCTGATTGTGTCGACCCAAGAACATTTGAAGCATTGGGCCCGACATGGTTTCCACCATCTCCGAGTCATATTCGATAGGCATTATGCGTTGAATCGCCTGCACCTTGTTGAGCTCAAATATCACGTCGACTTCTGTGAAGCTGGTATCTTCACCTTGTATTTTCGCCCACTCTTTCAAGGTAACGAAAATCTCTAAATCATCGTAGAGCTCTTTACTGATCACACCAAGCCCTAATAGCAGCTTAGCGCGGATCATAATCTCGCCCAACGGCCCGCCACTGTTGAGAAGTGGTTCAACAACAAATTTAATTGCCGTGTCGTCTTTCTTGAAAATGTTTTTTAATACGGCATCTACCGTGTCGTCCAATGCATCGTAAGCCGCCATTAGACAGGCGCTAGCGCTCTCAGCTTCAGATAGGGCTTCGAGTAATTCAGTTTCGTGGCTAGTTTGTATTGGCATAACGGCTCGGCAATAAGAAAGTGCCACTGGTGTGGCACTTTGATGGTTTATCATTTCAATGCTAGATAAGCTTCTTTCGCTAGTTTAACAACTTCTGAGTCACTATTCAGCTCAGAATAATGCGCTAATGTCTCAGCGAACCCTTTTTCTGCAAACATTGCCTGAAGTTCAACCGCTTGCGGGTCATCTTCATTCTTGTAATGGAAAGCCGCTGCAATCGCTTTTACGAGATGAGCGTTTGGAAGACCATACTCCAATGTGCCGTTTAATGGCTTAACTAGGCGGTCTTGTGGACTCAGTTTACGGATTGGCTGACGGCCAACACGATCAACTTCGTCACGTAAAAATGGGTTTGCAAAACGACCAAGGATTTTTTGGATGTAGGCTGCGTGAGCTTCCGGGTCAAAACCGTAACGCTTAATAAGCACAGCACCGCTTTCTTCCATTGTTGCAGTTACTTCAGCGCGGATTACGTCGTCTTCAATAGAATCTTTGATTGTCTCATGGCCAGCAAGAACACCAAGGTAAGCCGTTACTAAGTGACCAGTGTTAAGGGTAAACAGTTTACGCTCAACGAAAGCCATTAGGTTATCAGTGCATTCCATACCAGGGATGTTTGGAATCTCACCCTTAAATTGTGTTTGATCTACAATCCACTCGCTGAACGTTTCAACGGTCACAGCTAGAGGGTCTGTTTCGCCCGCTTCTGCAGGTGGAACAATACGGTCAACCGCTGAGTCAACAAAGCCAATGCGCTCTTCAGTGAACGCTTTCATTTCATCAGAAAGGTGCTCTAAAACTGCTGCTTTTAATTGGCTAGTACCGCGAACCATGTTTTCTGCCGCGATTACGTTCATTGGAGCAGTGTTACCTGCCGCAGCACGTTTTTCAATACCTTGAGCGATCGATTTAGAGATAATCTTAAGAACCGTTGGGCCTACCGCTGTTGTTACAAGATCAGACTCAGCAATGCAATCTACCACTGCGTTTGTCGCCGAGTTCACTGCTGTTACGTTCTTAACAACTTCTACAACACACTCTTCACCAACAATCTTTACTGGGTACTCTTGACGCTCAATTAACGCATTAACAACCGTTTCATTTACGTCTGCAAACGTAACCTTCATACCAGCATCAGAAAGAAGCTTACCAATGAAACCACGACCGATATTACCTGCACCAAAATGTAACGCTTTCATAATTTTAGACCTTATAAATATTTGAATCTAGATAGCTAACCACTCAACAACATGCCTTGAAATCGTCGTTCTGAGCATTAAACAGTAAGCTATTCAGACTGAATCTTTAAAACCGATAAAGAGTAAGACCGAAAATGAGGCCAGTGGGGGGACACCGGCCTCCTTCACTCAGGAGCTTGACTAGAGCGTATTAATTTCCGTTTAGAATACGTAGAACATCATCTGGGTTAGTTGTGTTCTGTAAGCATTCCACGGCTTCTTCGTCATCAAGTGAATTGGTAATAGCCATCAACACCATGTTGTGTTCATCGCCTTGTGCTGCAATACCGATAACCATCTTAGCGATATCATCTTCGTCTTCGCCCCACTGAATGCCTTCAGGGTATTGGCAGAACACGATGCCGGTTTTTTGTACGTATTGTTTTGCTTCGATTGTGCCGTGTGGTACCGCGATAGACTCGCCTAAGTAAGTAGACACAAGCTCTTCACGAGCAAACATACCGTCTACGTATTCAGGTGACACGTTGCCAAGTTTTACTAATTGGTCGCCAGCAAACTTGATAGCGTCTTCTTTCTGCGTAGCTTTAAGGCCAAGGAAGATGCTGTCGTTAGTTAGTGCAAGTTTGTTGCCTTTCTGTGTAGGAGCGGCTGCAGTCACTGGCGCTTTTGCTTCGCCACTTTTTGCTTCTACAAGGTCTGCAACTAGCTGGTCGTATACAGCACCATCTAAGAAGTTGTTAAGAGACATATGCATTGCACCTGGTACGGTTTTACGTGCACGGTCTGTTAGGTCTTTGTGTGTAATAACAATTTGCGAATCAGCTGGTAGATTGTTGATTGCGTAGTTGGTTACCACAATGTTCAGGCCTGCTGCTTCTACTTTTTTACGCAGTAGACCGGCACCCATTGCACTTGACCCCATACCCGCATCACACGCTACATACACTGCTTCTACATCAGTTAGGTTCACGTTTGCACCTGATGCCGCACCTTTAGAAGACGCTTTCATGTCTTTCATTTGCGCTGATGCTTTTTCTAGTGAATCTTCGTCGTCACCTTGAGCTGCAGTCTTAAGTAGGATTGAAGCTACGATGAAAGACACAGCGGTTGATGCGATAACAGAAAGAACAACACCAACGTAAGAGCCTTTTGGCGTCATCAATAGAACTGCAAAAATAGAACCTGGAGATGCTGGAGAGATAAGGCCAGAATCAAACATTACGTTAGTGAATACACCTGTCATACCACCTGCGATAACAGCAAGAATTAGACGTGGGTTCATTAGTACGTAAGGGAAGTAAATTTCGTGGATACCACCTAGGAAGTGGATGATAGATGCGCCAGCAGCAGACTGTTTCGCACTACCTTTACCAAATACCATATAAGCAAGTAGAAGACCAAAACCAGGACCTGGGTTCGCTTCAATTAGGAAGAAAATTGAACGACCAATTTCTTCAGATTGCTGGATACCTAATGGAGAAAAGATACCGTGGTTGATTGCGTTGTTTAGGAAAAGGATTTTCGCAGGTTCAACAAAGATAGAAGCTAAAGGAAGGGCACCAGCTTCAACCATTGCGTTAACACCAGCAGCAAGAGCACCAGACAGTACTTTAACTGCAGGACCAATCACAACGAATGCGATGATTGCGCAGATCATACCGATGATGCCAGCAGAGAAGTTGTTCACTAGCATTTCGAAACCACTCTTCACTTTACCGTGAACAGCTTCATCGAATTTCTTAATTGCGATACCACCTAGAGGGCCGACAATCATCGCTCCCATGAACATAGGGATATCAGTACCAACGATGACACCCATCGTTGTAATCGCACCAACAACCGCACCACGGTCGCCGCCTACCATTTTACCACCAGTGTAACCAATCAATAGCGGTAGAAGGTATGTGATCATAGGACCAACCATTGATGCTAACGTTTCGTTAGGCCACCAACCTGTTGGGATAAATAGTGCTGTAATGAAACCCCACGCAATAAATGCGCCGATGTTTGGCATTACCATATTGGATAAGAAACGACCAAAGTTTTGAACCTTAATCTTAGCTTCTGGTGATAACATAGGTAGAACCCCGTAATGTATTGGTTGGTCAAATGACCGAAAGTGTTTACTCAAAAGTCGATTAAAATGTATCACAACATTTCTAAAATGCACCTCGACCCATATTTCGTGACATACATCACACACAAAAAACACTTTGGGGTTAGCAAGGGCATTATGGATCACAAAAACAGCATGAATTTAAATTACAAAGCAAAATAAACGATAATAAATATCATTCAATATAGATGCAGATCACACTTACTTTTGTAATACTTAAAAATAAATAGTGATTTAAATCACACTTAATAAAAAACAGTATCTAGAATCTATAAATACCGTACAAAGGAACGCCGTATCATGCTCAATCCATATGCATCAGTATGGTTCGAAGCTTATTTTATGTAATTTAATTACACAAATAGAACCTAATCAACATTCTTAAATAAGACATGGCACTCTATTAAAAACATAGACCAGTGATCTGCAGTTCGCATTAATAGATGTGATATGGTATTTATCTGTTCAAATGATGTTTCCTAAACTTCCCTTCAACACCAACCCTGCAGTCACTCTGCGATTTGAGAAAACTATGTCAGACAAGATTTCCACATCAGCACTTGCGAAACACAAAGGGATTGAACCTAAAACTCTGTTCAGCGATTTAAAAATTGCTGGCTATATAGTGCGCTCACAAGAACGTTGGGTGCTCACAGAGCGTGGAGAAAGCTTTGGTGGAGAGTATGTAGAACACAAAAAGTTTGGTGTCTTTATAGTATGGCCAGAAAAACTGCTCATCGACTTAGACTCATTCTCAGGAAAAACGCTAACCGCGACTCAGTTGGGTAGTGCCTTTCAGCTCAGTGCAAAGAAAATCAACTTATTGCTCAATGAGCTTGGCTGGATAAAGAAAGAAGAAGACGGCTGGCACGTCACCTCAACGGGACTGAAGGCCGGTGGTGAGCAGAGAGAAGATAAAGCGACTCAGAACTTATTCGTGGTGTGGCACGATTCGTTAGTCCGCAATAAACGATTAAAGCAATCTGTTGTCGAGTTTTTAGGACACGATGCTGAAAGCCATTCTACTGATGTATCGTTTTCTAGCTTTCGCCAGAAGTTTGAAGCGAAACACCGAACCTTAGATGGGCACTATGTTCGTTCAAAAGGAGAGCTGATCATCGATAACTGGCTTTATATGGCGGGAGTCGTTCATGCATACGAACGTCCACTACCGATATCCAAACAAGTGATTAGTGATTTTTATCTGCCAAGTGGCAAGGTGTACATCCAGTTTTGGGGAACCGATTCAGCTCCCATAGCTGAAGAAAAACGCATTGAAACGAGAGAAATATACGGTGAGCATGGCTTTAGCTTAATCGAACTGACACCGGAAGATATCCCTAACCTAGATAGCGTACTTCCACCATTATTGCGTCAACATGGCATAAAGGCGTACTAAGTCACTGATCTTAGCTTTCCACTGCACATCAAGATCACACTTAATCACTCATTATGGACATTAAATGCCATAGTGATTTGATGTGTTCGCTATTTTTCCCGAGCCAATCTTCTATTATCTTACACCCATCGACTTGAGCTACCGCAGATACTCGATTTATTGGGGCATGTTCGATAGCCATTTAAGTGCTCGGTCTTATAGAGACTTGCTGTTCTTCTATAGATATACAGCCTAAATGCGTTATCCGTTTATTGTTGACGTTACCGAACATTAAACCCTACAACATTTATATTAATAGATATTAGGATTCAACATGACTCATCCAATCATTTCAGATCTAAACACTCGCTACACAGCTAAAAAATACGATGCAGAAAAACGCATCTCTGCGGAAGACATGGAAGTAATCAAAGAAGCACTTCGTTTGTCAGCTTCTTCTATCAACTCTCAGCCTTGGAAATTCATCATCATTGAGAGTGACGCAGCAAAACAACGCTTCCACAATACTTTCGAGAACATGTTCCAGTTTAACCAACCACATGCGAAAGAAGCATCACATACGATCTTGTTTGCTCACGATCCTAAGTACACGAAAGAGAAATTCGCTAAGCGTGCTGACACAGAAGTAAGCTCTGGTCACCTACCCGCTGAAATGTACGAGCAATTCTTGGGTGCTTACGCATTCGCAGAAATGAACACAGACGAAACGGGTTTTAACGGTAACTGGACTAAGTCTCAAGTTTACATCGCACTAGGTAACACACTGCACACACTAGCTCGTCTTGGCATCGCTTCAACACCTATGGAAGGCGTAGACGCAGCTCTGATAGGCGAAGAATTTGCTGACGAACTAGAAGGTCACGTTGTTGATGTAGCACTAGCTATCGGCTACCACAAAGACGGCGAAGACTATAACCACGGTAAACCAAAAGCACGTCTAGCGCTTGATGAAGTGGTTACAACACTGTAATAACTCCAATGCATATGCATTATGTACTGATAGCTACAACGCTTTAATTTTTAAAACGCTTTTTCGTTTTACAAAAATATAGTTTTAACAGCACTTTAGACTGTTAAATTACACTGCCTTGTTTTGGCCAGACACTCGTCTGGCCTTTTTTATCTCTGCTACCGATTTTTCCCTATCACTTAGCCAAATTTGTAGAGATACTGTTTCAGCTGTCTTTACCCACATCCCATGCCAATATCCACATCCACATCCACATCCACATAAAGTCATAACGACACATCCGTATCATTATAAACACAAATACCTACAAGTCATAATGACACAATTATTTATCAAATTAAAACAAAATACATATAAAACAACAAGTTAAAAACATGGCACAGCTAATGCAATGATGACCTCAGATATTTAAATAAGGTATTATCATTATGACTATTCACGTTAAATCAAATGTTCACTGGGTCGGCGTCCACGATTGGGAAACAGAACACTTCCATGGTAAGGAATACCACATGAACAAAGGTACAAGTTATAACTCGTACCTGATTCGTGAAGAGAAAACGGTTCTAGTTGATACTGTTGACCACCGCTTTACTGAGCAATTCTTAGCAAACCTTGAGATGGAAATCGACATCAACGATATCGACTACATTATTTGTCAACACGCTGAAGAAGATCACTCGGGTGCGCTCTCAGCGCTACTAGCCAAAATTCCAAACACACCGGTCTACTGCACCGAAGCGGGTGTTAACTCAATTGTTGGCCATCATCACCAGCCAGACTGGAACTTCAGAACCGTTAAAACCGGTGACACACTTGACGTGGGTAACGGTAAACAGCTTATCTTTGTAGAAATGAAGATGTTGCACTGGCCAGATTCAATGGCGACTTACCTGACTGGCGATGAAATTCTGTTCAGTAACGACGCTTTTGGTCAGCACTACTGTGATGAAAACCTGTTCAATGATCAGTTAGACCAAGTTGAATTGCATGATCAATGCCTACGTTACTTCTCGAACATCTTGACGCCTTTCGCACCTTTAGTGAAAGCAAAGATCGAAGAAGTATTGAGCTTGGGTGTGCCTATCGATGTTATCGCAACCTCTCATGGCTGTATTTGGCGCGACAACGCGACCCAAATCGTTGAGCAATATTACGAGTGGTCTAAAGCCTACAAAGAAGACCGCATCACCATTGTCTACGACACCATGTCGAATAACACCCGCATGATGGCCGATGCTATCGCTAAGGGTATCCGCAAAGGCAGCCCAGAAACGGCAATCAAGGTCTTCAATATCTCTAAGCACGACAAGAATGACATTCTTGCCAATATCTTCCGTTCAAAGGGTGTGCTTGTTGGATCATCGACAATGAACAACGTGATGATGCCGCAAATCGCTGCACTACTAGAAGAGATCCACGGCTTACGCTTTGCAGGTAAAAGAGCTGCAGCATTTGGCTCTTCAGGCTGGACGGGAGGCGCAGTAAAACGCATCGACGCTCGACTACATGAAGCAAACTTCGAAGTCAGTGCGCCACAACACATCCACTGGAAACCAGACACAGACGCACTACGTCAATGCATCGATTACGGCATGACACTCGCTGAAGTATGGCGCGTAGACGCCGATGAAGTGAGCGTACCAAAACAAGTATCACGTAATGTAACACCACTTGAGGCCACACCAGCACCGGCAAACACCACTGCCGAGCTCAAAGACACAACAGAGCAGAAGCCAGAAGAAGCGCAAGACAAGTCAGTACACAGCGCAGACTGCACTTGTTGGCGTTGCACAGTATGCGAATGGGTGTACGACCCACAATTGGGCGAACCTTACCAAGGAGTTGAACCAGGAACACCTTGGGCGCAGGTACCTGATGATTTCCTTTGCCCAGAGTGCCACTTAGGTAAAGAAGTGTTTGTGGAGAAGTAATATGGAAAATATTGTCATTGTGGGTGGCGGTTTTGCTGCCCTACAAACCATCAAGATGCTCCGTAAAGCTGACCAAAATATCGCGATCACTATGGTCACAGCTGATGCAGGCATAGAGTACAGTAAACCCAACCTTTCGCATGTGTTTAGTCAGGCTCAAACACCTCAGCAGCTTGCGATCAATACTGCTCAACAATTGGCTGAGCAATATAACGTTGTCATTAAAACCAACGTTTGGGTAAGCGAGATTAATACCGAGCAACAATTCATTGTCGCCGGTGACGATGTCATCCCGTATTCAAAACTTGTACTGGCGACAGGTGCTACGCCTTTCATACCGCCAGCCGAAGGCTTGAACCCTGGAGCGACCATTACGCTAAATAGCTTAGAAGAGTTCGAAAAACACAAAGCTCAGATCGATGCAGCCAAGCGAATCACCGTCATTGGTGGCGGGCTCATTGGAGTTGAGCTCGCTTTCGATCTTCAAACGTCGGGTAAAAATGTCACGATCATTGAACCTGCAAGTTACCTATTAAGTAGTTTGGTGCCACCTTTTGTCTCTCTAGAGTTGGAGGGAGAGCTTCGTAAAGCCGGTGTAACCGTTGAGACTGATGCTACGGTAAGCCACGCGACTTACCTTGCTGATGGAGTCCGGTTACAAACGACCTCTTCTCGATTAATCAAAACCGATGTAGTCATCGCCGCAGCAGGGTTAAAGCCAAACACAGCATTAGCCAAACAAGCGGACATTGATGTGAATAGAGGTATTCTCGTTGACGAAACCATGAGAACCAACATCAAAAATGTCTATGCCATTGGGGATTGTACTGAGATTCAAGGTCGAGTGATGGCTTACCTACAACCCGCTATATTGTCGGCTAACGTATTAGCGAAACAACTCACCACGGGGGAAGGAAAGCTAAACCTACCGCATATTATTACTAAGGTGAAAACACCAAGTTACCCTATTCAATTGGCAGGTCGTGATATTCAAACCGCACAGAGTTGGGAGACTCGCTTTGATCCTAAAGGAATGATTGCGAAAGGCTTCAATGAAGAGAATAAACTGGTGGGTTTCATTGTTACAGGTGAACACATCAAAGCCGCGTTTCCTCTACTGAAAGAGTTGCAGGTAAGTTCAGCGTCATAAATAGCGAGTGAGTAAACAATACGTACAGCCTCAATTTCGGGAAAAATTGAAGTGGTTATTTTCATTTAGATAACCAAACGCCACGTCTTAGCTTCACGCTAGCAATAAAAAAGCCAGTCAATCGACTGGCTTTCTTTGTATCAACTGCTTTGTATTAGCAGATATCATATTGGCTATTTGATATTAGCCAATAAAAGAGATGTATCCTTGTAGGATAATCAGGTTAACGATATCGATGAAGAATGCGCCAACAATTGGCACCACCATGAACGCTTGTGGTGACGGCCCGAATCGGTTCACCAAAGAGCCCATATTCATTACCGCTGTCGGCGTTGCGCCTAAGCCAAAACCACAGTGACCGCCAGCCATTACTGCCGCATCGTAGTTAGAGCCCATCACTTTGAAAGTAACAAAGTACGAGAAGACACCTAACACCACCGCCTGAACACCAAGGATAACTAAGAACGGAATCGCAAGATCAAAAATGTTCCACAATTTCAGGCTCATTAGCGCCATGGCTAAGAACAATGACAATGACACAGTACCAAGAATATCGACCGTTTCGCTGTCGGTTTTGTGCAGCTTAGTGACTTCAAAAACGTTGGTGATAAACACACCGATAAACAACGCGTAAACGAAGTCAGGAATCATCAACCAAGAAATCTCAAAGGTTGCTACCCACTGCTCTAGGTATTTCGCACCCGTGATACAGATAAGAAGGATGAACAAAATTTCAATCACCTTCTTCGCCGTCACTTTGTCTTCTTCATACTCATTGTAAGTAACGAGTTCAGGAAAACGCTCGTGCGTTTGTGTGCCAGTACCATATTCAGATTCAAGCTTGTTCTTATCAATCAGCTTTTGAGCCACAGGGCTGCCGATGATACCGCCAATAATCAAACCAAATGTGGCTGAAGCCATCGCGATCTCTAGGGTATTAGCAATACCAAATGTGTCTGCGAAGGTTTGTGACCAAGCCGCACCGGTACCGTGACCGCCAGATAGCGTGATAGAACCAGCGATCAAACCCATCAAAGGTTCAAGGCCAAGTGCCGTTGCTAGCGTCACGCCCACACCATTTTGGATAATGATATAAACCGAGGCTACCCCTAAGAACAGAAATACCTTTGCACCACCCTTTATCAATTGGGTGTAGTTAGCAGCAAGGCCAACAGTTGCAAAGAACATCAACATGAATGTGTTCTGTAGTGGTAACGAGAACTCTAGGTCAAGTCCGTTAAAGTGTAGGGCTGTAATAGCAAAAGCGACGATCAAGCCACCGACGATGGGCTCAGGAATATTGTACTTTTTGAGAACCGGAAGCTTTGCATTAACAAAATGACCTAGAAACAAAACGCTAATCGCGATTAGGAAAGATTCTAGTGGCCCTATTGAAATTAAGTGATTCATATAACCTCTATTTTATTACGTTCTCATCTTCCTTAATGAGTCTAGTTTTGTCTGTAATTGTGTGTGCTGCTCTACCTATATTTACGAAAATGGGTGAGAAATTGTAGATGAAAAAACTGAACACATTACTGCGCCCACTTAGTGCCATGTTAGTAGCACGTTAACTTTTAAAGGAGAGTGACGATTTTGTGACCATAATCACCTCCCGAAAGTATAAGTCGACAGTAATAATATTGCTGATCAATCTATTTCTGAATACCTAAAAAAGCAAAAAGGAGCTATTGCTAGCTCCTCTTTTATTACCATTGCTGGCAATTAGAATTTTTTCGGGGCATACCCTGTCATAACCTCAATGCGAAGTTCTTTACCAATCTTCGTTATTGGGTGAACAATCACTAATCCTTTTACAGACTTTTTCAGTTTCCCCATATCCGCTTGCTCAGCTTTTGTAATTTCACGGCTAAATGGCATATCAATCAGCGATTTACGCTCTTGATTCACATCAAAGCTTTCTTTGTGTTTAAGCTGGGCAATTTTCTTGGTTAGCTTTTTAATCTCGTCTTCAAATTGACGAACAACAGGACGATCATTACGAGTTTTAGCAGCCGCTAACTTGTTGCGACACTTGTCTAGACGGTTGTTAATTTGTTGAAGTTCGTTTTTAACACTCATAATATTTTCCTAAGATTAAGCAAGCCAATTCGGATTGGGGCGCGGAGTATAGCACAAGGGGTTACGTGAACCGAAATTTATCTGACAAATAGCCAGTAGAATGAAATATAACCTAAACTGATTATCACTCGCTCGTTACTCAGTAATCATTCTAGAATATATGAACCAACGATAAGTGACATTTCACTCACCAGTGTCACTACGAGAAAGACCGCAGCACAACCAATGCGAAACCAATCACAGGGATCCACAATGACATTTCTGAAACACGCGCAGAAACGAGCACTTATCTATAGCCTAGCCATTGGATCTGTGTTTGCCACAACTTATGCGTCCAGTGAAACATCCAATGAAAACACGCTACCCAGCAACCTTATGATCGAGTTTTCCGTGCCTCAAAATAAGGCAGAACAACAGGTCAAAAAAGAGATTCAACTCAGTGGTGTCAATGACACTATGATTGATCTATCAAACCAGCTCTTCATGTTTGAAAAACCATTAACCATTCAATACGGCGGTGATGAAGGCCCACTCTACGATCCGCAAACGCATCAAGTACTCATCCCCTATAGCTTTTACGCTGAATCACTCAATTACTTTGAGAAGAACCAATACGAAAAAGAGTACGGGAAATCGGCACAAACTGGGGCCATTGATACCTTGCTGCATACGCTGTTACACGAGGCAGGACACGCCTACATCGAAGACCAAAAGATCGCAATATTGGGTAAAGAAGAAGATGCCGTTGATAACCTAGCAACAATATTGCTGCTCAATTACGTAGAGCATGGCGGAGATGCCGCAATAAGTGCAGCCGACATGTTTGCTTTCGAGTCAGAAGATCGCCCAGAGTATTATGATTTAGGTGAATACATCGATGAACACAGTTTTGATCTCCAGCGTTACTTCTCTACTCTGTGTTTGGTCTATGGAAGTGACCCTGAAGCCTATAAGAACTTGCTCGATGAAGTGGAAAACGACTATTTGAAAGATAGAAAAGAGTTTTGCGTGGAGCACTTTGATGTCATCAACGACAACTGGCACCAATACTTAAAAGAGAGCGATGAAAGCTAGAAGGAATCATCACTTGAGCCTGACTGTTGAATCAGGCTCAATTAAACGCATAAATAAACACTGGCGGAGCCAACCACCGGAGAAGATCTAAACCTTCACTTTATACCTAAGGTCTTGGGCTTCATCGCCCGTCATCCCACGGAACCCCCAACAGTGCGATGGTTGTTCTTTAATGGTGATTTCGATATCAATAGGAGAAATAGCCAGCTGCTTTTCTATTTCAGAAAATATTTTCTTAATTAAGCGCTTTTTAGTATTCACCGCTCGTCCTTCCATCATATTGATCTCAATGACGGTGTACGCTTCTGTTCTTCCTTCAGGGTAAAAGAAATCGTCTCTTTCCAATGGCACAAATCTATGCGCTCGCTTGTCATCAGGTAAGCCCATCTCGCTTTTTAAGCATTGCTGCAAAACATTAGAGAGCTGCAATTTAATTGGGTTTAAGCACTCTTTGATACCATAGATAACAATCATGACCATTCCTTTGATGTGATGTCAGGTAAAGAAGACCGTTAGATAGAAGCATCGTTTGGCCGCTATCCATTCGCTTACTATTTGTTCATATATTACCTAATGACGTAAGTTAAAAAAGGTTAAACCAATTAAATTGCGAATAAATGCGACAAAAAACGACGCCTCCTTCTCCCTAAGTTCCTGTTCAACAACATCACCCCACATTGATCGAACTTCAACAAGCACGCGTATACATCTTTCAATAACGTACGAATCAGACTCGTACAGACTAAATCATGTATGAACCAAGGAGTGCTATGTGCAGAATTCAGCTGAGAAGATCACACGGACAGAAGCCGAATCAGAAACACCCGTAGCGTCTTCTCTGGAACTCGCCGTGTTTCCCCTCCCCATTTTTCTTTTGCCAGGGGGTCGTCAAAGATTACGTATTTTTGAGCCCAAGTACCTTGCAATGGTTGCTCGCGCAGCACAGGGAGAGGGTTTCATTCTCGCCACCCAAGACGATACTAACTCTGAAAACCTAAGTTCTTGGGGAACCAAAGTAACTATCGTTGACTTTAATATGTCTGATGACCAAATTCTCGAAATAGACGTCGAAGGTCAAAAGCTTGTACAACTTCATTGCCCTTTCCGATCAGAGAACGGTCTGATTCACAGCCAGTTTCGCCCTCTGCCCCATTGGCCGGACTTAGAATGCAAAGTACCCAACGTATTCAGCGCATTCTTGACTCAACTGTTTCGAGATCACGACTCCATCAGAACACTTTATCCAACACCCGATTTTGAGAGCCCACAATGGATATGCGCTCGATTGCTAGAAATGATGCCAATCCCTCTGGAAAAGAAAACCGAGTTCACAGAACCCGCTAGTTTTCCGTCGTTAGTTCCGTTTCTGAATCAAATCATTACGGGGCAATAAACACTTTTATTCACTATAATTTTGTATAGTAGAAATTATTTTAATTTAAAGTGATCCCGACCTTCACCTTCCACGTAATGCCACTCAAATTCGCATGATGGTTAATTACTATGCAAGTGGAAAGCAGAAGTACAGGGAACGGCAAGGAGCATGTCATTATCCCCAACAATAAATTACCGACCGAAAGCAAGGTACCTACAGAGCTCTCAAGCTGGCTGATTTTGGTTGGTTCAGACAGAGATAAACAGGCATTTACTTGTTTGTTTAAATTCTTCGCTCCCAAAATCAAGCGTTTCGGCATCAGTAAGTTGGGTGGCGAAGCCGCTGCCAACGAGTTGGTTCAAGACACGATGACTAACGTTTGGAAGAAAGCGCACCTCTACAACGAAGAGAAAGGTGCAGCGACCACTTGGGTCTATACCGTGATGCGCAATGCTGCTTTCGACATGCTGAGAAAGGTAAAAGCCAAAGCAGAACAAACTATTGCTGACGACATTTGGCCGATAGACGCCATGGTAGCCGAATCACAAAATGAGCAGCTTCCGTTTGGCGATCATCTAATGAGCCGTCGCGTCATGACTCAGATAGAGAAGCTGCCTCTCGCTCAGAAAACCATTGTGAAAGGTGTGTACTTCCAAGAGTTATCGCAAGAACAACTCGCTCAACAACTCGATGTCCCGCTTGGAACTGTGAAATCACGTCTAAGACTCGCACTCGCTAAACTAAAAGTTCACATGGGGGAACAAGACCATGATTAAACATCACCCAAATGCCGCAATCTTGAAAGATTTTGTCGATGGAAATTTAGCAGATTCTGTCTCTCTGATTGTTTCTAGCCATGTAGAGCTTTGCGAACACTGTCAAAAACAAGTCAGCATGCTGACAGCCCAAGCTGCTGACTCTGCCTTTGAAAGCGATACCTCGGGGCTACAACTTTCAGATAGCGAAATGGACGCGTTCCTAGTCGACGACGGAGAGTTTGATTTTGATTCTATTAATCAAATCACGGCGGATTTGTCACAGGCTGTTGAAATCGTTGTTGAAGCGCAACAAGAGACGGTATCTGACACGACTTTCACGATTCCTCGAGCGCTCAATTCAATAGTCAGAAAAGACTGGATGAACTTGGGCAAGATTTCTCGCGCAAGACTTGATTTCGATGACGAATCGCACCACACCAGCTTGCTGCATATAGATAAAGATGGGCAGGTACCTTGTCACACTCACAAAGGCTTTGAGATTACGCTTCTTTTAGAGGGTAGCTTCGAAGACGAAATGGGTGTCTACAACAAAGGTGACTTCATTTGGCTAGATGGAGACCATACCCACCAACCAGCC
Source organism: Vibrio echinoideorum (assembly GCF_024347455.1). Lineage (NCBI taxonomy): Bacteria > Pseudomonadati > Pseudomonadota > Gammaproteobacteria > Vibrionales > Vibrionaceae > Vibrio > Vibrio echinoideorum. The sequence goes on along the minus strand of NZ_AP025484.1, from coordinate 1,992,476 downwards.
ACCAAAGAAGGCTGTGTTTGTTTAACTGTTTCAAGTGATGCGCTTTACTTCACAAAAGGCGTTAGCCAGTTATTCAATCCACTCGGTAAATATATCTATTAACCCAGTTGCACGCTATAAATATACAGGATGGCATGAAGTTATCCTGTATATCGTCAAATACATCTGGCTTAAAACATCAACGGTGTTGAGACTTAAAACACACCCGGCTCTGTAAGTACGATTAGCAATGTTGAAATATAATAAATAGCTCAAAGCAAGAGCAAAGGAGTTGGCCAATGGAAAAGAAAATTAAAATAGGTATCAGTGCTTGTGTTGCAGGACATAAGGTACGTTTCGATACAGGTCACAAACGCTCTCGTTTTTGTACAGATGACCTTGCGGATTATGTTGAACTAGAACCAGTATGCCCAGAGATGGCAGTGGGTCTTCCAACACCTCGCCCAACCATTCGCCAAGTTCGTCAGCTAGACAATATCATTCACGTTTCCAGACCTGACGGTTCTGGTGATGTGACCAATGATCTGATCGAGTTTGGACAAAGCTACTCAAAGAGCAACCAGCACATCGCAGGATTCATTGTGTGTCAAAAAAGCCCAACCTGCGGTATGGAGAGAGTAAAAGTGTACCATCACCACGGTCGCGGCTCTGAATCGACAGGCGTAGGCATGTTCACCAAACAAGTGATGGAAGGCAACCCATTACTTCCTGTCGAAGAAAATGGTCGCCTCAACGACCCGATTCTGCGTGAAAACTTTATGACTCGTGTTTTTACTTATCAGAAATGGCTCGACCTTGTTGACGAAGGCGTGACCAAACACAAGCTCATTCAGTTCCACAGTGTGCACAAGTATTTAGTGATGTGTCATCACATTGAAGGCTATAAGAACCTTGGGAAATTATTGGCAAGCAACGATCTCGAAATAGATGAATTGGCAAAACAATACATTGAAGGTTTGATGACCGCGTTGTCTCACCACGCGAACCGTGGTAGCCACGCCAATACTCTGCATCATTTGCAAGGTTACTTTAAGAAGCAATTGAGCAGTGCTCATAAGCAAGAGCTTACCAATCAGATTTCATCATTTCGAGAGGGCCTTGTTCCATTATTAGTGCCTTTAACGTTGATCAATCACTATTTGATGGAATATCCAAACGAGTACCTAGAATCACAAGTTTACCTAAACCCTCACCCTCAAGAACTTAAGCTGAGATACGGATATTGAGCGACATTCTATGGATTAGACGAGACCTGCGGATTCACGATAACCCAGCGCTCGTCGCGGCAGTTGAAAACGGTGTCACTAACGCCGTTTTCATCTCAACCCCGCAACAATGGCAACAGCATCATCTCGCACCAATAAAAGCAGATTTTATTTATCGCCACCTCAAGCAGCTTGAATTGCAGCTTGTTGAATTCGGGATTAATTTGTTGCACTTGAAAGCCACCGACTTTGATGACCAAGCCGCACAACTCACACATTTATACAAACAGTTAGATGCCAAGTGTGTTTACGCGAATTCTGAGCCTGAAGTAGATGAGCAATTACGCGACAAACGCTTAATCGCTAGCGGCATCAAACTCAAAATTACCGACTGCGACACCATTCTTCCTTTGGGCAGCGTTTTAAACAAACAAGGTGAGATGTTCAAAGTTTTCACGCCTTTCAAAAACGCGTGGTTAAAGGAAGTACAAGTTAAAGGTATTATTTGCAGCCCTTCTCCGGTCGAGCAAACAGATCTTCCACAGGCGCAGCTTCAACAGTCGCAGCTTCAAAAAGACCAGCAGACAAGCGACCTAACAGCATCTCAATTTTCTAGTGACTACGATTTTGATTTTCCGCGCATTGATTCAGATCGCTGGCCACTAAGCCAAGACGTGTTAGAGAGCGTGATCCCTAACTTCTTAGCCAACAAAGTTAACGATTATGGCAAATTTAGAGACATTCCTTCGATCAAAGGAACCTCTGGTCTGTCGCCGTATTTAACGATTGGTGCGGTCAGTCCGCGCTGGCTAGCGATTCAGTTGATTCAACAACAACCTGATCTCCTATTCGATACTCAGCTGCCTGCTTTTTCTTGGCTCAATGAATTGATTTGGCGAGATTTTTATAAGCATTTGATGTTCCACCATCCTAAACTGGTTAAAGGTGCTAACTTTCAGCAAAAATACAATGGATTAGATTGGTATCACGATCACCCTAGCTTCCAAGCTTGGTGTGAAGGTAAAACCGGCTACCCATTGGTTGATGCGGCAATGCGTCAATTGGTTGAAACCGGTTGGATGCACAACAGATTAAGAATGGTGGTCGCAAGCTTCCTGACCAAGCACCTGCTCATTGATTGGCGTTGGGGTGAGCGTTTCTTTATGTCGCACCTTATCGATGGTGATTTTAGTGCTAATAATGGTGGCTGGCAGTGGGCTTCGAGTACTGGTTGTGATGCTCAACCCTACTTTCGAATTTTCAATCCAATCACGCAGAGTGAAAAGTTTGATCCAAAAGGCGTTTTTATTCGTAAGTACATACCAGAGCTGCAAAACATTCCTGATAAGCATGTGCATTTTCCACATGACTACATCGAGAAAAACGGAATAGACAGTGAATACTGGCAACCCATCGTTGAACACAAACAAGCACGATTGAGAGCCTTAGCCTTTTTCAAATAATTAGAGTGAAGATTATGGATAACTCTCTCTGGCTTAATAACTTTCTCAACATGTATCAAGAGCTCGGAACCGACAATTTCGACGTGTTAAAAACGGTTTATCACTCTGATATTGAATTCCAAGATCCGCTGCATCACGTCAGCGGCATTGATGCGTTGACTCATTACTTTGAGAACATTTATACCCAAGTGACAAGCTGCAACTTTCATATCGAACACGCCTTCGAGGCGAATAACGAAGCATCGGTTTATTGGACCATGCAGTTTGCTCATAAACAGCTTAACGCTCAAAAGCCTATCGAAGTGCAAGGGCACAGCCACCTTAAAATGCTCGATGATCAAGTGGTCTATCACAGAGACTACCTGGACGTTGGCGCTATGTTGTATGAACACATCCCAGTGTTAGGCTGCGCGATCAAATCCATCAAAAAAAGAGCGAGCCGATAATGCGTATTATGATAACTGGCGCGACCTCTGGTATCGGCCAATCACTCGCTCTAGATTATGCTCAGCAAGGGCATCAAGTGATTGCTTGCGGGCGCAGCCCAGAAAAATTACAGGCGCTCGTTGATTCGCACGAGACAGACTTGTCTCACTCATCAATTACACCACTCTGCTTTGATTTAACTGACTACCACAATTTTCCAGAACTTAACCAAGATGAGCCTCTCGACCTACTGATCTTAAATGCGGGTGATTGTGAGTACATCGACGACCCGGTGAATTTTGATGCTGAGCTTTTCGAGCGCGTTATCAACATTAACCTGATCTCAATTGGCTACGCGCTTAAATCGTGGTTAAAAAATATTAAGCCCGGTGGCCGCTTGGTTTTAGTAAGTTCTAGCGCCAGTTTTTTACCGCTACCCAGAGCGGAAGCTTATGGCGCTTCAAAGGCGGCACTCACGTATTTAGGAAGAACACTCTCGGTTGATCTGGCCGAGCACAATATTCATGTCTCAATTGTGCATCCAGGCTTTGTTGAGACACCACTTACCGAGCGAAACTCTTTCTCTATGCCTATGATTATTAGTAGCGAAGCTGCAACTCAGCGAATCGTAACGGGTATTGCTCAAGGAAAGAGTGAAATCGATTTTCCAAGACGATTCATTATGTTGATGAAGCTACTCAGAATGCTTCCAACTTCAGTTTGGCAAAAACTCGCTTCAAGGATGGTATAACAATGAAGAAAGTCGCCATTATAGGTTCCGGTATTTCTGGGCTGACTTGCGCACACATATTAGATAAGCACCACGACGTAACGGTATTCGAAAAAAATGACTACATCGGGGGTCACACCGCCACGGTTGATATTGAACACCAAGGCACGGCGTTTTCAATCGATACGGGCTTCATCGTTTTCAACGATAGAACCTACCCAAACTTTAACCAACTGCTAGAACAATTGGGTGTCGAAAGGCAACCCACTGAGATGAGTTTTAGTGTCCATAACACGACGACTAAGTTTGAATACAACGGCCACAGCATTAATTCGTTATTCGCTCAAAGGAGTAACATTTTCAAACCTCAGTTCTGGTCTTTAGTCTCCGACATTCTCAAGTTCAACAAGCTGTGCAAAGCTCAGTTCGAAAGTAACGAATTTACGCCCGACGTAACCCTTGGTAATTTCCTGCGCGACAATCAGTTTTCAGACTTTTTCAGTCAGCACTACATCTTGCCAATGGGCGCAGCTATCTGGTCGACAAGTCTAGAAGAGATGGAAGAATTTGAGCTTAAATTCTTCATTCAGTTCTTCTACAACCACGGCCTATTAGATATTGCTAATCGCCCTCAATGGTACGTAGTCCCTAAAGGCTCTCGCTCTTACGTTGAGATCATCCTTTCTCGCCTGAACAAACCTGTCGCGTTAAACACATCGATCAAACAAGTGACTCGCCAAGAAACAGGCGTCACCATCGAATTCGAAGACGGTGGTACACAACACTTCGACGAAGTTATCTTTGCATGCCACTCAAACCAAGCACTACGTTTACTCGGCGATGCGACAGAACAAGAGCAACAAGTGCTTGGCGAAATTCCGTACAGTCGCAATGAAGTGGTTCTGCACACTGATACCCGATTGTTACCAGACAGAAAACTTGCGTGGGCAAGTTGGAACTACATGTTGGATGGAAACAGTCAGAGACCTGCCTGTGTAACTTACAACATGAACATCCTGCAAGGCATCGAAAGCCAGGACACCTTCTGTGTGACCTTGAATCAGAGCGAAGCTATCGACCCAGAAAAAATCATTCGCAGCTTTGTTTATCATCACCCCGTTCTTAACTCGAACACAGTAGAAGCTCAGCACAAGCGTGAGCAAATATGTGGCAAAAATCAGACGCACTTTGCCGGTGCTTATTGGTATAACGGGTTCCATGAAGATGGTGTCCACAGCGCACTCGATGTAACCAAACGCTTCGGTTTAGATTTGAGTACGAGTTCAGCGCTATGAGCAGTCAAACCCTGACATCCGAAATGGAGATCGCATCAGAAAAGAGTGAAGAGCTCAGCGGTATCTATTGGGGTAACGTCAGACATCGCCGCTTTGGCGATATCACACACCAGTTTAGCTACGAGCTTTACATGATGGGGTTAGATCTTGATGAGCTACCCCAAACCACAGCGCGTAGTGCGCTGTTCGGGACTCAATGGTACAACCCTATTCGCTTTGTCGAATCGGATTATCTCGCTGAAAAAAAAGAAAATGTCACCGATAGTGAACCCAAATCACTTAAGCAACGTATAGCATCCAAAGTACAACAACTTGGTGGCGTTTGGTCTGATTCAAACCGTGTGACGATGCTAGCTCAATGCCGTTGTCTAGGTATCTATTTCAGCCCAATTAACTGTTTTTTCTGCTATGACGAAACCGGAGACTGTCGCTTTATGTTGGCTGAAGTGAGTAACACTCCATGGCGCCAACGACATTACTACCTAATCGACATGCACCAAGAATTGAAGGTTAAAAAAGAGTTTCACGTTTCGCCGTTCATGGATTTAGACATGACCTACTTTTGGAAGATTAAGCCACCAGCGAAGCGAACACTCGTCCACATTGAAAGCCGACGAGACGACAAGCTTTTCGATGCGACATTAGCACTGACAAAGCAGTCAGTAACCAAGACGAACATTCGAAAAACGGTATTCAAAATCCCAGCGATGACCATCAAAGTCGTAATGGGCATTTATTATCAGGCTCTCAAATTATTCCTGAAAAAAGTACCGTTTGTGACGCACCCAGACTCAACATCTTAAGCGTCTTCATTACGACTAAACAGAAGGCTTTGGTTAGCTCAATCAGATGAGCATCAGATAATCTTAGTTGGATAAAAATTAGAACCAGTTCTCAGCGAGGTTTACATGGAACAGCTTGCAAAACAAAACAACAATATTGAGCAACAAGCTAAAGCCGTTGCTGTTTCGAGCAACTGTAAATATCGGGCTTTAATATTCAAAGTGCTTGAGCGTCTACAATTTGCGACGCTCGAGATAATTGAGCGAGACCAACATTCGGTGTTCGGTGACCGTGAAGCAGACCTAAAAGGTCAAATCGTCATTCATGATGCCACTTTTTTTAGAGATGTGGTCATCAATGGCAGTATTGGTGCATCTGAGGCCTACATTGACGGCAAATGGACAAGCCCAGATCTCACCAAAGTGATCCAAATCATGGCTCGAAATCAATCTCAACTCGACGAGCTTGACGATAAAACACAATGGATTTCACGAATCAAAAACCTATTATTGCGCCGAAAGAATGCCAACACCGAGCAGGGTTCTAAACGTAATATTCTTGCCCACTACGATATCGGCAATGATTTGTACGAGCGTTTCTTAGACAACTCAATGCAATACTCGTCAGCAATATACAGTGAAGACGCACTAACCCTTTCAGAAGCTCAGCAAAACAAAATGAAGACTATCTGTGAACGGTTAGAGCTGTCTGAATCGGACAGCGTGGTTGAGATAGGTACTGGTTGGGGTGGCTTGGCCATATTCATGGCTCAGCATTACGGCTGCAAAGTGACAACAACCACTATCTCAGATGCTCAACACGCTCTCGCAGAAGAGAGAGTAAAAGCACTCGGCTTAACCGACAAAATTACCCTCCTCAAAGAGGATTATCGAAACCTCTCTGGTGAGTACGACAAGTTGGTCTCTATCGAGATGATAGAAGCGGTCGGACATGAATATCTAGAGACATTCTTTGAAAAGTGCTCCTCATTGTTAAAGCCTTCGGGAAAAATGCTGATTCAAGCGATCACTATTGCCGACAGTCGTTACGATAAATATCGCAAAGGCGTCGACTTTATTCAGAAGTACATCTTCCCTGGCGGCTGTCTCCCTTCGGTTTCAGTGATGACCCAACACCTTGCGACCAGCACAGATCTTGTGGTTCAAGAAATTGATGACATTGGTCTGCACTATGCTCGAACCCTCAACGATTGGAACATCGCGTTCGAAAACAGTTGGGAAGAGCTAGAGTCTTTAGGGTATTCAGAGGAGTTCAAACGCTTGTGGATCTTCTACTTCTGCTATTGTGAAGGTGCATTCTTAGAGCGCGTGATCAGCACTCACCACCTAGTTGCAAGAAAACCTCGTTACTTTGGAGCAAAAGATGAAACGGTTTTGGATTATTAATCTCGTTCTGTTTCAAGCGACCTGGGTTTGCAGCGCATTCTTTACCGCGCAAGCCCCGTTCGTGACACCACTGATTGTAGTGGTTCACTTCCTGCTCTCTCCCACTCGCAGTAGCGACCTGAAAATACTCCTTTTATTACCATTGGGGCTGTTGCTTGATAGCCTCTTACTTCACTTCGGCGTGTTTGCCGTCGACTCTGAAATAGCGAATCAATCGTGGTTTCCAGTGTGGCTCGTTTGCCTGTGGATCATGTTTTTAATCAGTTTTAACCACAGCCTAAATTGGCTTTTAAAATGCTCGAAAGTGATCTTGTTTGTCATAGGGTTCGTAGCAGGTACTAGTAGTTATTGGGGAGGCATTAAAGCTGGAGCGCTTCTCACTACTTGGCCAGACGCATCGGTGTTAGCTGCCCTTGCAATAAGTTGGGGGATTTTGTTGCCCTTACTGGTGGCCGCTTACTCCAACTTAGTACAACCCAAAATGGCAATCACGAGGTGACTTATGGCTTTTCCACACAACCTTACGCAAGCGTTCAAATCTGAGCGCAACGTTAGTCGCGTTCGCACTCAAACAAGCGAGCAATCAAGAAACCGACTATTTAGCTTAGTCACCTTAACCCTCATTTGCGCAGCACTCCTATTTACCGAAAATGCCAAAGCTTCTGCTGTCGATGATTTAAACAAGCGTGGTCAAGGTGAGATGAGTTACTTGTTTTGGACTTTGTATTCTGCAGAGTTCTACACCACTCCATCTAACTCTGAGCGTGCTTTGAAACTTGAGTACTACCGAGCAATTGACAGCAAAGACCTTGTAGACGCAACCAAAGACCAGTGGAGCAAACTTGGTTACTCCAACAACAATATTCAACGTTGGTTGAAGCCTTTGTACGCAATGTGGCCCAGTGTTGAGGAAGGAAGTACCCTCACTATCCGTGTCGCTGAAGACAACGTAAGTCGCTTTTATTTCGATGAGCAACCCATAGGCACCATCCAAGACAAGCAATTTGGTGAAGCCTTTCTAGCGATTTGGTTATCTGAAAACACATCCGAGCCAGGCCTACGCAAACAACTATTAGGTTTGAACAAATGAATCCAAAAACAAAAACAAAAATAATAAAATTCGCGGTAGCCATTTTGTCGCTGACTTGGCTAGCAGGCTGTGGTTCGGCAAGTTTAGATAACCACGTAGACACCACTCCGGAACTTAAGCTTGAAACCTTTTTTAATGGTGAACTGAAGGCCTATGGCATGGTACTCGATCGTTCGGGCGACTTACTGCGCCGCTTTGACGTCAAGCTTATCGCTACTTGGGAAGGGAACAATGGACAAATTAAAGAGTGGTTCTCCTTCGCTGATGGCGAGCGTTCAACCCGAGTTTGGAACTTAATCAAAACAGGCGAAAACACCTACACTGGCACCGCCAATGATGTGGTTGGTACGGCTTATGGTGAAACCCAAGGCTCGGCTTTGTATTGGAAATATGACTTAGAAATCGAAGTAGACGGCAGCACCTATGAAGTGGTGTTAGACGATTGGATGTTCTTAATGGATGACAAACGATTGTTCAACAAAACCGAAATGTCCAAGTTTGGGTTCAAAGCTGGTGAAGTAATCTTATACATTGAGAAAATTTGAATAAACCAATGCTGATTCTTCAAGGCTAATTATTCTTTGTTTCATTAACCTTTCGATTCATTTTACAGGGCGTCTCCACCCCACAAGAAAACTTCAGTCCACAACAAAAAATTGTGGGCTGTTTTTTTTAATCGCTCGAATAGCATATCTGCAAGATTAAGTCTCTGTGCTAAGATGCGCCACCAGCATGCAAATGGGCTAGACTCATACACAACAGTTCCTATTTGTTTCGCTAAGTGTAGATTCCCTACCATGATTAATTGAAAAGGCTTTAAAGCATGAGCAAGTTGACCTCAGCGGAGCGTAAAGCTCGCGACAATGAACGTTTCTCACAACGTGTAAACGACCGCAGAGAAAAAGGCGAAGACGTAGTTGCTTACGCACTGACCAACAAGAAAGCTGTAAAATTCCTGACTAAGTCGGAAAAGAAACGCTTCAATGAAGCGAAAGTCATTCGCCAAGAAGAACAGCGAGTGAAAGATCAAGAAGAGCTCAACAGAATCGAAGACTCGTTCACGACCAAACAGTTCGACGAAGAGTAATCTGATTTTCAAAAGCGCTGGCCCTGTGCCGGCGTTTTTACTTTTTAGTTCTCCTTATTTTCCCCTCCCTAATTACATTACTTTCTCAAACCTCTGTTTTATCGATCTTACTCATGGATCTCTGCATCTTGGTCTTAGATCTCAGCAAACAGATATTCAAAGCCTTACTATCTCGATTCAATTCAACAATCCCGAGTCACCATGATTTTAATCACCGGATCAAGCAGCGGTTTAGGCGCAGCTTTAGCCAAGCAATATGCGAACACATCGAACAGCCATCAGCGCTTAATGATCACTGGCCGCAGCTCCCAACGTTTAGCTGAATTAGCGAAAAGCCTGCCAGCGAATACTGTTAGCCAAGCCTGTGACTTGTGTGATCCACAATCAGTGAGCGAGTTATTGAATGCGTTGCCTGAAACACCAAAGCTAGTGGTTCATAGCGCAGGCAGTGGATACTTCGGTAAAATTGAACAACAAGATCCCGCCGCCATCAGCGGCATGCTGAAAAACAACATAGAGTCTTCCATCTTTTTGATTCGCGAGCTTGTTCAACGCTACAAAGATCAACCCGTGACTATTGCTGTTGTGATGTCGACCGCGGCTCAAGGCGCTAAAGCAGAAGAATCTACTTACTGCGCAGCCAAATGGGCCGTTAAAGGCTTTATCGAATCGGTCAGGTTGGAGCTCAAAGGTCACCCGATGAAGATCGTTGCAGTTTACCCTGGCGGGATGGCAACCGAGTTTTGGGGAACCAGCGGCAAAGCAATGGATACCTCAAGCTTTATGACCGCAAAAGAAGCCGCTCAAATGCTGCAGCAGGCGTTAACCAGTACCGAGCATGGATATGTGTCAGATATCACGATAAACCGCGGTTAACGGCTAATAAGAGCAGCGAACAGGTAAACCGAGCTATTCCGCTAATTATTTGTGAGGGTGAGCACGAAAGTGTGCGACAATGCTCGGCGTAAATTCATATTCAAGGTTTATTATGAAACTTCTAGTTCGTAACCTATCGCGCTCTACTGCAGAGCAAGACATCCGTGTTCTATTTTCTGAGTTCGGCTCAGTAAAAGAGTGCAGCCTAGTTTTAGACCAAGAAACTGGCGAATCTAAAGGCTTTGCATTTGTTGAAATGCCAGAGCACGAAGAAGCGAAAGCGGCACTAAACAAGCTGAACTTGTCAAAGCTTGGCAGCAACACGATTCGTGTAAAAGTGGCTAACTCTTAATCGAGTAAACGCTTTATAAGCCACATGGCTTAGCTTAAGCAGCACAAGCACAGATGATAAAGCCCGTAACGATATTGCGCTGAAAAACGTAATATCGTTACGGGCTTTTTGCTGCTCGCGATTCTCTTTTCACACGATTTGAATACGCCTACAGCCCTTCATGTTCATCAATGGCACGCCTTGCTTCTGCCATTGAACATCTAGATTCCATCACCAGTTGAGCGACGGTCATTGAAGGTGTCGCGGCCAACAGAGATGCCAAACACACCACAGATTTAGGCAGCACTTTGTCGATTGCGATTGCTATCCAACCGTCTTTTTCGTGAGTTAACATCGTTTTAAATTCAGCGAGTTGATGCTCTTGAGCGACCAACAGCCAATTGCGCGAACGACGAACTCGCTTCAACTGGCATCCACATTCTGCAGCATTCGCCATCACTTGGCTTTTATCACTCACACGATGTACAAAACTATTCAGTGGGACGCTAAACATAACTCTCTGCTAACCAATCTATTCCTACCATTCAAGAGATCGCTACCTATCTCTCAGTACTTTCTAACTGTCACTCAATTAAAACCGTACGTAGGATTACACAGACATAAAAAAACCGCCAGTGATGCACTAAGCAGCCTCGCGGTTTTTCGTTCTTTAGAGCCCAATGATCAGCATCAACGGCTAAGCATTTTCAATTCAACATGGATAATCAGCAGCAGCTTTGTGAATTGCCGCTATCACAGCAGTTTGAACTCTCCTGACTTCCTCGCTCAAAACCCTCAATTGCATCCGCCAACGCAGTAAATGATTGCTCGATATTATCGCGTGACGTCGCGATGTTCATTCGCATGAAGTTAGGGCTTTGCGCACCAAACCAACCACCTGGGGTTAAGCCCATTTTAGCTTGTTCAAACACCACATTTTTTAACTCTTCTTCCGAAAAATCCAAGCCTGAGAAATCAAACCACACTTGGTAAGTGCCTTGCGGCTGGAAGACTTTTAACTGAGGAATGCGCTGCTCCGCAAACTCAGTGATCCATTTCACCGTGTCTTGCAGATACACCAACATGCCATCTAGCCACTCTCCACCTTTCTCAAAGGCCGCCACGGTTGCAAACGTACTGAACGCATTACCATGATCAAGATACATCGCCACCACATTGGTTTTGAACGCTTCAAATAACTCATGATTGTTGGTGTACACATAGCCATTTGAGATGCTGTGCATGCCGAAGGTTTTCGCCGGAGAGCCAATCAAGGCAATGACCTTGTCGTAATCAAAGCTGGTTAAGCTCGTAAAAGAATGACCTTCAAAAATAATGTCGGAATGGACTTCATCACTGATGATAAGCACATCGTGGCGCTTAGCTATTTCGATGACTTGTTCAATCTCTTGAGGTGTCCACACTCGCCCAGTCGGGTTATGCGGATTACAGAAAATCATCGTCTTCACTTGCTGTTCGATGATCTGTTGCTCCATACCAGCAAAATCAATCTGATAACTCTGTCCGTCATTAATCAACGGGCTATTCACGACCTGACGACCTGCTTTATTCACCAAATTAGCGAACTGATGGTAAGCCGGTGTATGGATAAGTACTCCATCCCCCTCATTAGTAAACTGGCGAAGTAACAACGCGATGCCTGGTGACACTCCCGGAACCTGTACGAACTTATCAGCAGAAAGGCTTAAACCATGACGCTTTGAATACCATTGAGATAGCGCCTCAAACACCGCCTGTTCATTGAACTCATACGAATACACTCCACGCTCAACCAATCGGTTAAGCTCTTGAGTGATCGGTTCGGCTACCTGAAAGTCCATGTCGGCAATCCAGTAAGGAAATACATCGACAGTGTTGTAAATGCTCTCTAGCATCTCTGGTTTGCTTTTGATAAACGCATGTTCACCGTAATTCGATGCACTGTTAAACGCTGTCATGGAGGGTTCCTCAAATAGTGTGCTTGGTTCTTTTGCAATCAACTGGATTGCCTGAATACCCTTAAGACGATAGCGAGATAAAAAGGACGAAGTTTTTAAAGAAATCTTGTGATTAATTAAGATTAATCTCGCATCTCGACCACAATTTCAGTCTTGACCGAGTTCGCGATAAAGCAGTTTTTGTGCGCCAAATGATGCAGTTTTTCGAGTTGTTTGGCAGTTGGTTGTTTAGTACCTAAAAAAACAATCTCAGGTCGCAGAGTCACCTTAGTGACCGATGAGCGGCCTGATTCATCTTCCTCAAGCACACCAATCGCATCATCCACATAAGACTCGATCACGTACTTCTGCTTCGCGGCGATTCCCAGAAAAGTCAGCATATGACAGCTAGAGAGTGCCGCGATAAACGCTTCTTCTGGGTCGACATTCGCTTCCACCGAAAACGGCAGTGGCACAACATGAGGAGAAGATGAAGCTGGCACAGTGATACCACCATCGAACTCCCACGTATGACCACGACTGTATTGGTTGTCACTAAAGGTTTCATCTTCCGCTTTTTGCCAGCGAATGACCGCTCCATATTCAGACATAATTAATTCCTTTTATATTGTGTAACGACTTAGCGATCAGCAGGGTGATTAACGCCATCATTAGTCACCACATCACCAATATCAAAAGGGTTTACTCCTTCCAAACAGCCGATGTTAAAACCGTATTCATTTGGGCTAGAACGGCGTTGATGATGGGTATAGATACCGCAGTTTGAGCAGAAGTAGTGCTTCGCGGTGTTGGTATTGAATTGATAAAGCTTGAGATGCTCAGCACCTTTGAGGATCTTGATACCATCCAGCGCCAAAGAGCCTACAATCGCCCCTCTACGACGACAGATAGAACAATCACAACGGCGTGGTTTTTCTATCCCGTTAGGTAAGCTAAGCTCTAATTCAACCGCACCGCAATGGCAGGTTGCCTTGTGAAAAGGTTTGATAACCGTATCTCCGACCTGTTTCATGAGCACTCCTTGTTCTAGTTACTGGTTGCTGGTTACTTTTCACCCATCATATCCTGATTTGTTATTTTGGTAAAAAAATGTGTTTTCCAACAAATATATAGCGCATGTTTTCAACACATAATTTAAGCTAAATCTCGGCACCACTGACCCTACCATCATCGACACAACGATCACTGAGTCGTGTTCAAACTATTTAATCTCTTTCTACAGGGTACACCTATATGAATCTCAATCTGATTAAACACTTTCTCGCAGCCTATGACTTCAAGAGTATTTCTAAGGCAGCAGAACATATGAATATGACTCAGCCATCAATGACCGCCGCGATAAAAAACTTTGAAGAGCAGAGCGGAAAGATCATGTTTTATCGCACCAGTCGTTCAATTCAGCCGACAGAAGATGCGCATTATCTTGCTGAGCAATGCCGAGAAATATTAGGTCGGCTCGACTCAGTATTTGAAGAAGAGAGAAAGCTAAAAATCTGCTGCCCAGAAGTGATCATGCAAGCACTCCCTGGCTATGAAGGCGTCTACTTTGTTGAAACTCCCGCCATCGAATACAGCATTTTGGACAAACTAAGAACCGGAGAGGTGGATATTGTTGTCGACGACATCTCTGTTACTGATCACTCCTTTATTGTCGAATCGATCGGCTCCCAAAAGCTCGCACTTGCGTGTCGTAAAGACCACCCAACGATTGGCGATACCATCTCCCTTGAGCAGTTCAAAAACGCCGAGCACATCATGCTGCGCCTAAAAGACAAAAATGTAAGCGCACTAGAAACCCGAACTGAAGAAGCATTTGAGCGTAACGTGGTTCGAGAAGTTTCCGGTCAATCGAATCTACTGCTGAACGCTCGTAACTCTGACGCGGTGTGCATTGTCAGTGAGTCCATGTTTAATTTAGCAGAAGAGCTAGGGCTAAAAGTCCTCGAACCGCCATTTGCGTTGCGTAACTACGAAATGAAAATGATTTATCACAAACGCAGTATTCAAGATCAGCGACATGCTCAAGTTCGAGAACACATCAAAAAGCATCTAACGCCACCTTCCAAGAAATAAACAAAAACTATGCAAGTAATGATAAGCCGTAATGTAAATACAAAATAGACCAAATTACATAGATAAAATCTATGTGTTTTATAGTTACTACCCAATGGTTCGCCGCTTAAAAACTGCCTAAGATATCGTCATCAACGAGGCCTATTACACACCCTCGTATCCTTCAACTTTTGAAGAACGACGAAACAGGATGGATTCTGAGTCTGATTCATACGAAATACAGAACCAGGGTAACACTATGAAAAAAACCATTATTGCTCTCTCAATCTTAGCGTCTTGCAATGTGATGGCTCACTCTCATCACGCATCAGAGCGTTTAACTCACGGCGACCATGACCACTCATTCGATATGAGCGAGTACGATGTTGTGCTTTCTAATAACTATGACCCGTTTGCTAATGGCATTGAGTTTCTCTCTCCAACCATGTCTGCTGAGCAGCAAAGTTACTTCCCTTTATCTGAAAATGCCTCGACAAAACTAGCGGGGTCATTCCCAGAAATAATCTGGCGAGGTGAACCTCTATTCACGCCGGAATACAACAAAGAAAACATGGAAAAGGCGCTGCAAGAAGGCAAAATTCATCCAGAGTTAGCAGCGATGGAAGAAGCAATGACCAACCCTGTGATCTTTAAGCTATCAGACCGCATGTACAACGCATTTGGCTTTGAGGGAGCTTCGATCACCTTCCTTCAGGGTGACAAAGGACTGATCATTATCGACGCTGGTTCAACGGCTGAAACCGGTGAAGCCATGCTGTCGGCTTACCGTGACGCAACTGGAGACGAGCGTGAGGTTCATACGATTTTCTATACTCACCACCACCCAGATCAATGGGCAGGAACCGAAGGGCTAGCAACGCGTGAAGACTTCGAATCTGGCAAAATTAATGTCATCGCTCATGTTGATTTCCAGAAGAAAATGAACGAAGAGTCTGGCATTTATCTTAATCAACAGTCGATTCGAACCGCGTATGCATTTGGTGCCTTTATCCCTCATAACAATGACTACGATAAAGGGGTAAACCAAGGTGTTGGCTACCCAGCAGACATCGTGATGCAATCACAAAACAAATCCTTCTTCGCGCCAAATATCTTAGTCGACGATCTGATGATCATGAAGGTAGATGGCCTTACATTGGAGTTTTTCCACACCCCAGGAGAAGCGCCAGATGGTGTTGCACTCTATGTACATGAAACGGGAGACATGGTCGGTGGCGATACCATTCAAGGTGAAACCATTCCAAACCTCTACACCATTCGTGGTACCGAGTACCGTGACGGCCTTGAATGGGCAGACTCTATAGACCGTATGCGCCGCTATCAGCCAAAAACGCTTTCCCTACACCACGGCCGTTCTGCAGTAAGCCAAGAGCGTGTTGAAGATGTTATGAAAGCCTACGCGGATTCACTGCGCTACATGCAAGATCAAACGGTTCGCCATATCAACAAAGGCTATACCATGCATGAGCTTTCGGACAGTATCCGTCTGCCTGAAGAACTCAAAGATCACGACTACCTTCGCCCGTTGCGTGGCTCAGAATATCAAAATGTTGCCAATATCTATGCGGGTAATGTTGGTTGGTTCAATGGTGATGCCAGTGAGCTTGCGAAGCCTGCACACAAAGACATGGCGCAACTTTACGTTGATATGATGGGTGGCTCAGACGCCATTAGAAAGGCTGCGGATCGCATGATCGAAAAACAACAGTACGGTGAAGCGATGCAGATCCTAACGCATGTTATCCGAGTCGATCACAACGATATGTATGCTCGTGGACAAAAAGCCGTTGCGCTAGAGCGTTGGGGTTGGGAACAATCGACCCCGGGTTGGCGTCACTGGGCACTCACAGGTGCAGCAGAGCTTCGCGGAGAACTAGATGGCGTGCTCGATACAATGAACTTTTTTGGCGATGCCAGCAAGTTCGTTGAGGCACCAACCGATGACGTGATGTCACTGATTCCAACTCGCCTAATAGCCGAGCAATTGAACACCAACGAGACGCACGTCATCAACCTTGTTGTGGATGGAAGCCCATACCTTGTCAACGTGTCTAACCGCACAATGGCTGTCGACAATGGTTTTAGCTCTGAGAGCGCCGATCTCACCGTCGATATGTCAAAACAAGACCTTGTTCACTTGTTCTTAGTCAAAGACATCAATGTTGAAGAATCAACAGCGAAAGCAACCAAGGGCGATATCAAGCAACTTCAACGTTTGGTTGATGTGATTGATACCTTCTCTCCGTTCTACCTACACCTTCGTTAACCCCAATAAATAACCCGTGCCTCATTCATTTGAGGCACGATAAGAGGTGCCCATGATAGACAAAGATACTTTTATCCCAAGGGCGTTAGCGGTTGCCATCGTTGTATTTCTTTTACTTGTTTAACTCGGAAATTAACGACTCGAGCTGACGTAATCGCCAAAGCGCTCAAACAGAAAATCCAAAAACAGTCGGATACGCTTCGGCTGATATTTCTTGCTGATGTACACCACATTCAAGTCGGCGCTCGACACCGACATCGCGGTATTGAAGTTTTTCATGTAGCCATTAAGCAGAGTCACAAGACGTTGGTTATTGATGTCGTCTTGCACATCCAGCACCGATTTAAGCGCAATGCCCTCACCTTTTAATGCCCAGTACCGAATCACTTCGCCATCGTCTGAAAATCGCTTCGGCACAACCGTCACCGACTTCTTCATATCATTATCTTGGAAGTGCCATGTCTTGAGCTCTTCATTGCTACGCAGCATGGCTAAACAGTCGTGTTCGACCAAATCTTGTGGTGTTAACGGTGTTCCATGTTTAGCAAGATATTCAGGAGAAGCGCACAACACACGTCGGCTTGGTGATAAGCGTCTGGATATCAAACTGCTGTCGACCAGTTCACCATAACGAATCACGATATCCATGCCAGATTCAGCAATGTTCGAGAGGTTATCGTTCAAATACAGGTAAGGAATAACGTCCGGATACTGCTGGCAAAACTCCGAAAGAATAGGAAGAATGTACTGTTTTCCGATGTCTTTCGGCGCGGCGATTTTTAGCGAGCCTTTGACTTCTTTTACACCATTTTGAATCAGGTTTTCGGCCTCACTGACGTTGTCTAAAATCTCCAAACATGCCTTGTGATACAGCTCTCCAGAGTCGGTCAAAGACACATGACGCGTGCTTCGATTCAACAACTTCACACCATATCGTTCTTCAAGCGCCTGCAGCCTTGCTGTCATGGTCGCAGGAGAAAGCCCTAACTCTCGCCCAGCCGCCGCTAACCCTTGATGCTTAACAATGCTCACGAACATCGCCATATCTGAAAACTTATCCATACGATTCTCGCTTCCACCTCTTCGTCTTACTTCTCGATCTTAATGCTCGATTTGAATACTCAGTCACACTATTCAGATTAACCGAATAATGAATTTATATTTTAACCAATTATCAAATTTAGTCGAATAAATATAATGGCAAACATCAACAGAACAACGCAGGAATTCAGAGCATGACTAACGAATCGACTAAACAAGAGAAACACACTTTCGTCATCATTGGTGGCACATCAGGTATCGGCAAAGCACTAGCGATGCAACTAAGAAACGAGAACAACACGGTACATATTGCCAGCCGACACACAGGCGTTGATATCACCGATGAAAAGTCGATTTGTGAATACTTCGAATCGATTGGCGTGTTTGACCACTTAGTCGTAACGGCTGGCTCATCCGCTCCCGCAGGAAAAGTAACAGACGTAGCAACCGCAGACGCTAAGACAGCTTTTGACACTAAGTTTTGGGGAAGCTTAAACGTAGCCAAACATGCCGCTCGTTACATGACACCAAATGGGTCTATCACGTTCACAACTGGCATGTTGTCACGCAAGGTTGTGGCAGGCACTTACGTAAAAACCGCCATCAACGCCGCACTAGAAAGCGTAACCAAAATACTGGCGAAAGAGCTATCACCCATTCGAGTCAATGCCGTTAGCCCGGGTTTAACCATGACGGAAGCCTACAAAAACATGGACGATTCCGCTCGTGAAAGCATGTACGACAACGCCAAAAACAACCTACCCGCAGGCAAGGTTGGCGAGCCTTCAGAGATAGCCATGGGTTACCTGTTCGCAATTAATAACCCATACGTCACAGGGTCAATCATCGATATCGATGGCGGCGCTCTACTCGGCTAACACTCCGCAAAGAAGCAAAGAACAATCGTTAGGGCGTGTATCTAAACGTCCTAACAAACAAGAATTTACATAGGTAGATCATCATGAAACAAGAAACAGTCCACCAAGAAACTATCCATAAAGAAACTACCCATAAAGAAAAGATTCCATTCCAAGTTTGGATACTGACACTCGCTGCATTTGCAATCGGCACGGCTGAGTTTGTTATCGCAGGCATTCTTCCACAGATCGCCACATCACTTTCAATCACAGAAGGCCAAGCTGGCTACCTTATCAGTGCTTACGCGTTGGCTATCGTTATCGGCGGCCCGATCTTAACCATCTACCTTGCACGTTTTAACAAGAAGATGGTGCTGATTGGCTTAATGGCACTGTTCATCATCGGTAATGTCTTATCAGCCCTTGCTCCTAGCTACCCACTTCTACTTGCCAGCCGTGTTATCGCAGGCTTAGTGCAAGGCCCTTTTTATGGTATCGGTGCGGTTGTTGCAACCAACTTAGTGTCTGAAAAAATGGCAGGTCGTGCTGTTGGCCAGATGTTCGCAGGCTTAACACTCGCTAACGTTCTTGGCGTTCCAGCTGGTACATGGGTCAGCTTGCAATTCGGTTGGCACACCACTTTCTTTACCGTGGCAGCACTTGGCACTATCGCGATGCTTGCCATTCTGACTTCGATTAAATCGACAGGTCACAGTGAAGCGAAAGACATCAAAACTCAGCTGTTAGCGTTCAAAAATCCAATGTTGCTGATCAGCTTAGCAATCACCGCTTTTGCTTGGTCTGGCTTCATGACGCTTTACGGCTACCTTGCGCCAATCGCCATGCACATCACGGGTTACAGTCAAGAATCAGTGACTTGGATCTTAGTGATAGTGGGTGTTGGCTTAATCATCGGTAACACCTTGGGCGGACGCTCTTCAGATAAAAACCTAGGCAAAGCTTCAATGTTTTGGGCAGTCGCAATGATCGTTTCATTGGTTGTGGTTGGCCTTGTGGTAGACAACAAAATCCTCTTCGTTGCAGCCGCATTTGTCTTTGGTATTGCATCATTTGCGAACGTCCCTGCCATGCAACTTCGAGTAATGAACCACGGTGGCGAAGGGCAAGAGCTAGCAGCAACTGCGAATATCTCAGCGTTTAACCTAGCCAATGCCTTTGGTGGATTCCTTGGCGGCATGGTACTCGACAGCCAACTAGGCGCAGGTATGATTCCGTTCGCAGCCGTTGTGGTTCCTATCGTCGGCTTGTTCTTAATCGCTAAAGCTAACCGAAACGAGAAACCACAAAGCAACTCAATATTTGCACCAACAGAAGCTAAATAATTTAAGAACTCCGTAACTTCAAAGTGCCAATTCATTATCAAACTGGAATTGGCACAGCACTAAAAATTCATAAAGGTAGAGATCATGAACAAGTTATTCGAAACATCAGAACTGAAAGGCCTAGAGCTGCAAAACCGTGTCGTTATGGCACCCATGACACGCGCTCGCACTAGCCAACCTGGAAACGTGCCAAACGACATGATGACGACTTATTACCAACAACGAGCAAGTGCAGGGCTAATCATCACTGAAGCCACACAAATTTCAGATGACTCTCAAGGTTACTCATTCACACCCGGCGTTTATACCGATGCGCAAATCGAAGGTTGGAAATCAGTCACCACAGCAGCAAAAGAGCAAGGTGCCGCGATATTCTGCCAACTATGGCACGTAGGCCGAGTATCACACCCTACCTTTCAAAAAGGCGAGTTGCCGATTGCACCTTCTGCACTGGCACCCATAGAAACGCAGGTTTGGATCTCTGATGAAAATGGTAACGGCAACATGGTGGATTGCATCCAACCAAGAGAAATGACGCAAGTAGACATCGATCGTGTTGTTCAAGATTTTGCTAACTCAGCGAAAAAAGCTGTCGAGGCAGGGTTCAACGGAGTGGAAATCCACGGTGGTAATGGCTACCTCATCGATCAATTCCTAAGAACCAATTCAAATAAGCGCACCGACAACTATGGTGGCAGTCGTGAGAACCGACTTCGCTTTCTAATTGAAGTCGTGGATGCGGTAATTGAAGCGATTGGTGCTGACAAAGTGGGCGTACGTTTGGCCCCATTCATCACCTTCAAAGACATGAACTGTCCAGACATCGTGCCAACGATTTTAGAAGCGTCAAAGAAACTGCAAGCTCGTAATATCGCTTATCTGCACCTATCAGAAGCCGATTGGGATGACGCGCCTGTGATACCTGAAAGCTTCCGCGTAGAACTAAGAGAGCTATTCTCTAACACCATCATCGTCGCTGGCAGCTACACACCACAACGCGCTGAGGAAGTATTAAGCAAAGGCTACGCCGACCTCGTCGCATTTGGTCGCCCATTCGTTGCTAATCCAGACCTAGTTTCACGCCTACAAAACGGCAACGAACTATCCGATCTCGATGGCGCCACTCTGTTCGGCGGCAACGAAAAAGGCTACATCGATTATCCAGCGTTGTAGTGGATTTGGAGGAGATGATGGTTTCTAACCACTAGAAACATTTCCGACAGGCAAAAGAAAGGCTCGCATGACTAGTGCGAGCCTTATGCAGTTTAGGGGGTAAACCACAATCTAGTTTAATCTTAAGATTAATTATTTAACTTATGAGCCATTATGCACTTGTGCGCATTGATATTCTATTTTTAAATGATTCACTGCAATTAATCAATCGATAAAAGTTAGCGTTTGGTCAATTTAAACCACATAAATAACAGTGATTTAGTGAGCGGCGTCTAGAAAATCATCATAAAATCCATAGAAATCAGATTTATAGACTTCTCATTTGCCAATATCCTTCACCATTGGTCGCGAGTTGGCTGTGTAAATAATCAAGCGTATCCGCGACCGTTCCAGCAATGCCTTGTGGTGGATTGAACAACAGTAAACCACTACCGATCAGGCGATCATCACCCTTAGGATCTCGAAGGCGAAGCTCCGACTTAATCGGACTTGGCAGCAAACCATCTTTCACTGCGGTCACACAGTGGTTCAAAATCAGTGAGCTCTTGTCATCCGTGTAGAGCGGGTACCAAATTAGTGCAGATACCTTCTCAGATTGCTGATACGCCTTAACTAAGGCATCAATCACCGCGAGATATTCTGAATCGGTTTCATAGGGTGGGTCGATAACAATCAGATGGTGATTGTCATGTTTAGCTACGTCATCAGGTAACGCTTTAAGCCCATCACCTGCGCTAATCGTAAGCTTGCTTGAAATATCCAGGTTACATTGTAACTTCTCAATATTGGTTTGCAGTAAATCAGCTTCATCTTGCTGAATGTCTGAAAAATAGAAACTATCTTGGCTGCGACCTTGTTGGTAAGTGATGGCGGCAGAACCCGGATACAAAGAGATAAGTTGATTCGGATTGTAGTATTCCAGTACCGACATAAAAGAAGCGAATGCCGGAGGAAGGTAAGCCTTATTGCGCCACAAATACCCGACCCCTTCAGCAAACTCACCGGCGTGATTACTTGGTGCGGTAGTGAGGTCATAACACCCTGTACCTGAGTGCGTGTCGATAACATTGAGGCGTGAATGCTGCTGCATTAATGACTGAACAAGTGCACTCAATACTGGATGCTTCAGTGCATCACCATGGTCGCCTACATGACATTGATGTCGATATTCCATTCCCTTGCCTCATTTCTACTAACGTCATCTAAACATACTTCATATCATGAGGGCTTGCCTGCTCAATCCATCGTTTTTTGAAATAGGCTCACTTTTCTCTAACCAGTTGACTCTTATAAAAAATAAAGCCCCTGAACTTACTTAGGGGGTTAAGTGAGTTCAAGGGCTTTTATTATTGGTTTCGGTTAATAGAGTAAGTAAATCAGCCTAGCGTGCATAAGCTAGCTTAGCTTGACTAAGGGTACTCACCCTCAACTTCTACTGGCGCTTTCACTTGGTAGTGACAAGGCTGTAGGCCAAGTAACTTAGGCAGTGTGATACCGACCGAAACGGAAGACCACGTACCGCTGACAATACCTACAACCAGTGCAATCGCGAAACCTTGCAGCGCGGCGCCACCCAGTAGCCAAAGCGCTGATACGGTAATTAGCGTTGTTCCTGAAGTCACCATGGTGCGTGAGAAGGTCGCTTTAACCGATTCATTGAGCAGGTTATCAGTATCACCGTTTGGATTGCCGCGCAGCATTTCGCGCACACGGTCGGCGATGATGATCGAGTCATTCAATGAGTAACCGAGAATCGCTAGCACGGCCGCCAATACGGTCAGGTTGAACTCAAACTGAGTAAAAGCGAATAGACCCAAGATGAGCGTCACGTCATAGATGATCGCGGCAAGCGCACCCAGAGCCAAACGCCATTCAAACCGTACACTCAGATACAGCATGATCATTAGGAAACACACCAATACCGCCAAGCCACCTTGGTCAACCATGTCTTGACCCACTTGAGGCCCAACCACGCTGCTGTTAAGCACTTTTACTTGGTCACTTACCGATGACAAAGCATCCACTAAGTTTGGTTGTGGAGCGTCTGTCAGTTGGCTGTAACGAATCGTCCAGCGATCCTGCTCTGCCATACCAACCACTTGAACGTCTTGTTGAAAAGCCGTATCGAGTTTTGTTTTTAAGGCGTCTTTAGTCACTTGATCGGAGAGTTGAACCTCGGCAACCACACCGCCAGTAAAGTCCAAACCCCAGTTAAAACCTTTCACTGCCACCAGCATCACAGAGCTCATGAACAGCACAATAGAAATCACAGACATCACCTTACGAAGGCGAGTCATATTGCTATTTGAAAAATAGCGGTCTGAAATAGTCATTTTTGAAGTACTCATGCTTAAATCCTTACATCGTGGCGTTGGTCACGCCCCCAAACCAAATTGATGATCGCTCGTGAAGCAAAAATGCCCGTAAACATACTGGTTAGAAGACCTAAGCCCAGTGTCAGAGCGAAGCCCTGAATCGGTCCATTACCAATGGTATATAGAGCCACAGCAACGATCATGGTAGTGACGTTAGCATCGAAAATTGACGAGAATGCGCTATCGAAACCACGGTCGATAGAGCTAGCAAAGCTGCGCCCTTCTTTCATCTTGTCTCGAATACGCTCGAAGATAAGCACGTTGGTGTCCACCGCCATACCAACGGTCAGTACTAAACCCGCAATACCCGGCAGAGTTAACACCGCACCCGGTAGCAGCGCAATCAAACCAAACAATGTGGTCATGTTAACCACCAATGCACAGTTCGCGACCCAACCTAAGCGGCGGTACCATAGCGCCATAAACGTTAGCGTAAGGCCAAGACCAAGTGCCAAAGCAGCAAAGCCGTTAGTTACATTTTCAGCACCCAAAGATGGGCCAATGGTACGTTCTTCAATGATGGTCACAGGCGCAGTCAATGACCCCGCACGCAGCAGTAACGCAAGCTCTTGCGCATCAGCCAAGCTGCCAGCGCCTGTGATTCTGAAGCGGCTACCCAGTTGAGATTGGATGTTTGCCACACTAATCACTTCGCTGTCTTGCTTGCTGTTGCCTGCTCTATCACGGCTGTATTCGCTGTACACCGTTGCCATTGGCTTACCGATGTTATGACGTGAGAACTCAGACATTTTCTTACCACCAGAAGAATCCAGCGTAATGTTGACTTCTGCACTGCCCATCTCACCAATGCCACTGCGAGCATCAATAATGTGTTCGCCACTCAACACCGCCTTGCGGTCGACTACCACGCGGTTGCCGTCTGAATCTTTCAGGGTTTGAGTACTGCGAGTGGCATTGTCGTACACCGAATAGAACGCCAATGAAGCAGTAGCACCAATCACGTCTTTCGCAGCTGCAGGGTCTTGTACACCCGGCAGTTCAATACGAATACGGCTTTCACCTTGACGTTGAATCGATGCTTCCGTGATGCCTAATTCTTCAATACGGCTGCGCATGATTTGCAGGTTTTGTTGAACGGTTAGGTTACGTAGCGTTCTTTGTTCTTCTTCAGACTGAGTTAACGTTAGCGATTTGTCTGAGCGGTTACGTAGCCATTGCGGGAACTCTTGACGAATCAGCTTCTGTGCTTTTTCGAAATCGGCGTCGGTACGGAAATCAAACTGAACTTGGTTGTTCACCACTTTACCGCGGGCATAACGCACTTCGCTGGTGATCTCGTCGACCATAGCTTGAGCTTGCGCGTGATAAACCGGCTCCATATCCACTTCTAATAAGAACTGCACACCACCACGCAAATCAAGGCCTAACTGAATTGGCGCAAAACCCATGTCAGTCAACCATTTTGGTGCTGCTGGCTCCATCGCTAGCGCAACGGTCGCGTTATCCAATAGGCGCTCATTCAGCACCTCTTTGGCTTTCGCTTGTTGTTCAGCGTCTTCTAAGATCACGACTAAACGTTTGTCTTTTTGAAATGCAGATTTGGCTTGGATGCCTTCGCTCGCAAGGTATTGAGTAATTTGAGTCGCATCGATTGTCTGCTCAGAACGATTGCTAATTTGAACCGATGCATTCTCGCCATACCAAGAAGGTAAAGCACTCAGAACCATGATGATAATGGTGGCGATAAGCACCGCGTATTTCCACTTTGAATAGTGGTTGATTTGTTTTCTTGGAATGCGTTTTTTCACAGTCAAGATCTCTTCTTTTTACCAATCACCGTAAATACGAGCTCAAAAATAGCACCGGAAAAAAGCAGTGAACGAGCGTTTTAACCAGCTAGGATGACCAGTTATTTACTACGATTGGTATAACTAATGTTTTGCGAACACGATCGATAGCTGAAACCAGAACAAGCTGATTGAACGGTAGTGATGCTAAAGCTGATGTCGCTATGTTTGTCTTGGTTAATTGGCGAGTTCAACGGGCACGCGAGGCGACCATCGATACGACCAATTTAGGGTCAAACGATTAGCTAAGAAGTTCTCGGAAATGCGAGTATTGGATGTTGCCCTCTTTCCACCCAGAAAGCCGGGAAGACGGAGAACTCACAATACTGGTCCAGTGCAGCTTGGAATCCAACAACGGCGTGTTGAAGAGCAGGGAAGCCAGTATTGAGGGGGGAGAGAAGTCAATCAGTAGATGATAAGCAGGCTCAAGATCGGCCACGCTTTCTTGCTCGTTACTGAGCATACGTCTGAAGTTTGCAGCTTGGAGGCTCGACTCTGTGTCGTGATAGTTGGAACTGTCACCAGAAGGATCGGTGCCAAACTGAGCTTTGTTGCACTCAAAGTAGCTCGACGGGTTATCCGTAGCGGCTTGTTTACACTGTTTTATCGAGGAAGATTGTTCATTCTGTGAAGATTGCTCTTGAGCCGAGTATATTTGAAATGGCTTAGAAGGGAACGAATAGCCGTTAGAGTTCACTAAGCCAAAGCTCAGTAAAAACAACATTAAGACTAATCGGGTACCTAATTTAAGCAATCTAATATCCAAACAACATTCTCGTAGATCGTCAATCTACAATACAAATGAAACGCTGTCTTGATTTAAAACATTTTTTTAGAAAATGATACGATGCAACCGATTAGGCACTCACGGCATTTAGATTTATATACCTCCAAAAGAGCTCAACAAAGCTTGGTGCATAGATATTATGAATGGTGTAAAAACAAGAAAGCCAAGCGATGCGCGCTTGGCTTTGGGTTAAGTGTTTCTGTCTGCTTTAGGCTTTAGGCTTTAGGCTTTAGGCTTTAGGACGCATGATGTTCTTAACCTTACGGCTATTTTCACCAAAGATGCGTTGGACAAGTTGATTCATGTCTTCCGCAGTGATCGACCTCGCCACTCGCTCAACTTGAGACAAAGCTTCGATGTCGTAACCATGAAGTAAATAACGAGACAAATACCAGGCTTGGTCGATGGAGCTCATCTCGAGAGGCGTGAAGTCAGCTTCAAACTGTTTCACTACCGCTCGCATTTCCTCTTCAGAGACACCTTGTAGAAGGTCTGCAATCACCTTATCGATCGCCACTTCCACTTTATCAACGTTCTCAGGCGCTATCATCGCACCAATAACCCACTCATGACTCAGTTCGCCATCTGCAGACGCCGAATACGTATAAGGTGAGTAGTCTAAACTCAACTCTTCACGAATATAAGCATCTAAGCGAGTCGCCAGCAGTCGTTCTAGCAAGTTTTCCGTGAAGATATCTTTTGCCGTCACGCCTTGGTCGGTTTCGGTTGTAGGTTCAGAGATGACTCGTAAGACGTACTCTGCACTATTCACATTATTGATGGCTAAATCAATGCGTGATTCAGATGGCTGCTTGTAGGCCACCTTAAAGTCAGGAACGTCGGCTTTTTCTAATGGAATCGAAGCCAAGTATTGCTCAACCAATGGCTTTAATTCACTTGGGTCGATATCACCCACGATCACCAATTGGTTATGTCTCATTTGACCAAACAGTTGCTGATGAAGATTAGCGATGTCTTCCACAGAAACTGCTTCAACACGTTCTTTACCCACAAAGAGGTGGCCACTGTCCTGACGATAGATGTTCTGGTTTCTTGCGCGTTCAAACTGGCCAACAGGGCTGCTCAAGAAAGATTCCTGACCCTGTGCAAACTCCTGCTTCACTGCCTCTAACTGATCGGGAACAATTTTAGGCGCAGTTATGAAGGTATAAAGCGCAGCAAGCGTGTCTTCAAGCCCGTCTTTATTGATATTAAATTCAATACCATGACGAGTATTACCAATGAAGGAATCGGCGCGAATATTTTCACGATCAAAGTACGCTAAAAGCTCAGAGCCCGTAAACTCACCGGCACCGCTTCGAGCGAAAGTAGGTAATGCGACCTCAACCGCTGGGTACAAGCTCGGATCCAAAGCGGCTTTTCCGCCAAGGCTCATATACATTACACCGACATCATCACCTGCCACATAATCACGCAAGTACCACATATCGATACCATTACTTAACGTCCACTTTTGGATGTATGGATCTACGGACATTTGTTCAGCAAGCACAACCTCGCCTTGCGAGCTAGGTACAGCAAAGGCACTGGCTGTTCCAATCGCAAGCGGCGGAATTCCCGCCTCGCTATACGTGGTTTTTAAGCTATCTAGAGAGTTGATGACCGCAGTTCTGTCTTCATTGTCGTCCATCCCAATAACAATAAAGTAATCATCAGAAAGTAGATTCTTGATGTTGTCGTTAATCACTTCAAGGCTCAAGTTATCAATGAAAGCTTCCAAGCTGACTTGATAGTCTTTCTGTGATTGGACAATTCGATCAGTGACTAACCTGCTCACTTTGTAATTCGCGTGTTCAACGCTGTCCATTTTATCCCAGTCATGCTCAATGTTATCCAGCAAGTCTTGGTAGTAGTGCAGTTCACCAACAATATCCGTTTCCGAAACACCAAAATCACGCAGTGATGCCAATGTAGAAAGCAGATCTTTTTGGATAACTTCGCGGCCTCCAGTCGGAAACCCAACACTTATTGACGAATAGTACAGAGAACCCATTCGATAGCTATCAGACGCTATCCATTGAGTCGGCAGCGCGGCATCATTGAACACCGCTTCTAATCGCTGTCGAATCAATTGTTGAGAGGTTTCATCTAACCTGCGTTGGTTCTGCTGAGCATGATTTTCAACTCTATTTAAACCTCGGTTAAACGTCAGAGTGATGCTTGGCGCTTCTCTTCCTGCGTACTCAACATAATCATCTTCATTGAATGAGGTCACTTTCTGTTTATCTGGTCTCGGCGTGTCGCCACGTTCCCAGCTAGAAAACTTTTCTTCAATGAGTGGAATCACGGTTTTGATGTCCACATCACCAGAAACGACCAGCTCAACTATTTGAGGTTGATACCAAGTTTGATAAAAGTTGGTGATACCTTGAGGAGTGGCATTCACAATAGACGATTTAGTCCCTAGTGCATCTTGCGATTCGTAAGGGCCGCCTTCAATGAAGTGATCATAATATATATCTCCGAATGACTTATCATCGAGGCGAGCCATACGAAACTCGCCAAGAACCACGCCTTTCTCTTTTTCGACTTCTGAACTTGATAGATCCAGGCCATCACCAATGTCACGCATCCACGTCAGGGCAGACTGCAATTGGACGTTATCTGGCAAATCTAACTGGTAGACCGTCTCTTCATAAGAGGTGTAGGCATTAATATCAGCACCGAAGCTAGCGCCTGCATCTTCAAATAAGCGAATCACGTCATTTTCAGAGAAATTCTTGCTGCCATTGAATGCCATGTGCTCCAGAAAGTGAGCATAACCTTCTTGCTGATGAGTCTCTTGAATTGAACCCGCGTGCACGACTAAACGAACAGATACGGATTCTTCATGATCTGGATAAACATGGTAGGTAAGGCCATTTTCTAGCTGGCCTGATGTCCATGCCGGATCCGGCTGGATTAAGGTTTCAGTGGTTTTTGATGTTGAGCTACAGCCAACCAAAGTTAGGCATAGTGCCGTCGCTAAATAATATGTTTTCATAACAACCTCTTAATGTCATTCATCGACAATATACAGATTGAGTTAACGATTATTATTTAATACTGAACCGGATGAGTATCTTTGTGATCTAGATCTTTATTTTATAAATCACTATACGTTATGTAAGATTGATTGTGCTCGTTTAAAGCAGCGTTTTGATAAGAGCCTAAAACATCCATTTAAACTCGCTAACTACATCCATTTAAAATCAATGGCTACATACATTTAAGCTAGTTTGCTACATACCCTTAAAGAGCGCTTGCGAAGCGCGGCTGATCGGTAACTTCTCTCCTGACACATAAGCAGACATCTGGCCTGAAAGCCCTTTCTTCACTTTATCAATGGCTGACACTTTCACCACCACCGAGCGGTGGATCTGCCAAAACTCATCTGGGTTAAGCTGCGCAATCAGCTCTTTTAGCGACACGCGAAGAATAAACTCCTCTAGCAAACCGCCTTGGCCTTTTTTGAATATAGACACGTACTTGTCTTCCGCTTTGAAGTAAGCGACATCATCGACTGCGATTAGGTGAATGTCTTCTCCGACACTGGCTTTGAGCCACGTGAGATGTTTCTTCTGCTGTTGATAAAGGGGCTGCGATAGATAAGGAGGCTGCGTTTGCTGGGAAGTCGATTGTGATAGCTGTTGAAGCTGAGCCATTAACGCTGTGATATCGGGCTGTACTGGGATGTCATCAGGCTGTTTTTGACGGCTTAACAAACGCGCTTGAACCTTCTGACATGTGGCCAGTAAACGCTCTTCATTGATTGGCTTCAGTAGGTAGTCCATCGCATTGTGCTCAAAGGCTTTGACTGCATATTCGTCATAAGCGGTGATGAATACCACCAACGGCGGAGAGTCTAACTTGTTCAATTGTTTCGCCAGCGAGATTCCATCGAGCTCTGGCATGCGAATATCGAGAAAGGCCACATCGGGCTTAAGCTGTTGAATACTCTGCATCGCCTCTAAACCATTGGTTGCCTTACTGACGATCTCTAGCTCAGGCCAAACCTCAGCAAGGCTCTTGTCTAAATGGTGCCTTAACAGTGCTTCATCGTCTGCGATAATTGCCGTTACGTTCGGCTTTACTGCTGGGTTAGTCATTATTATTCCTTTAAATTCACACTGTAAATCGTCTGTTTGTAATCACTGATCTTAGAGGTTCGGCTCATCGTTCTCAGATCTAGTTTCGCTGATAAGCGGTAATAAGATTGTCGATACCACCCCACCCTCAGCTTGCTCAGTGATCGTCAAGCTAGCTTTCTCACCGTAAAGGGTTTCGATTCGCTGACGAATATTGCTAAGCCCCACACCATGGCCCGCACTAATAGAAGGGGAGTTCAGCCCAGCGCCATTGTCTGCAACTTCGATTTTTAGCTGCTGCGCTTGTTGAGTAATGCAGATCTTCACTTTACCACCCGCAGCTTTTGGCTCAATCCCATGGGTTAATGCATTCTCGACCAAAGGTTGAATCAAGAATGGCGGAATCACCTGCAAGTCGCTGATGCCATGCGCTTCAATCGAAAACTCCAATCGTTCTGCCAATCGAATTTTCTGAATATTAAGGTAAGCATCAATCAAATCGACTTCTTGAGAAACCGTAGATTGATCGGCACGACTATTTTTTAATGTCACGCGCAGTAAATCCGTCAGCTTTTCTAACATCAGCTTGGCTTTAGCGCCATCAGTATCAATTAGCACGCTTATGGTGGCGAGAGTGTTGAACAAAAAATGAGGTTCAATTTGGCTTTGAAGTTGCTTTAACTGACTCATCACCACGACTTTCTCTTGGTCAGCTTGACGGCGTTTAGCAATCTCCAACTCATTTTCGGCTCTGAGTTGTTCGCCTCTCGTATAAAAATAGTAGTAACAAACCGAGCAGAAAATGACACCCAACAACATCACCGATTTCAGCCCAGAGAAATTGTCACCAAAGAAACCATTTAACCAATAATGTGCGTTTAACGTACCAACCGTCATCGCCACCAACATCGAGATACCCACTTCAAACACACGAGATTCGGTTTTGAACAACTTAACCAAAATGAAAGAAGAGCCGACCGCACTCAAACCAAAACCAAAGCTGATCGCGAGGTTGAGGATGAAATCGCCTCCCCATATGGTTTGCGTGGTCACAGCAATCAAAGCGCAGAAAATGGTGGTCAGAGTGAAACTCTTTGGCCACGAAAATTCACTTTTAGAAGAAGTACTCATTAAAACCGTCCTTTGATATTTAAGAGAATCATATGACTATCGGGTAAGTTGGCGTAAGCAGAATCACTTTTACCGCCTAGAAAGCGTGCAGCAAGTTCCAAATCCAACGATGAGTCGCCATTATCTAAAGCCTGATAGTTGAGCCACTGCGTAGCAATAAAGCCGCCGTCTTGTGGAGATAACATGACGTCGAATGTCGGTGTGATATCTTCAAGCCAGCCATGTGTCGAATCCAGAGACCAGTGAAACATGATGTTGTGTTGAACCAAATTGGCGTGTTGATAGCCCTGAGCGTAAGAACCAGCCAATGATGCTGTCATTGGATTAACCGACAAAGACTCAGAACTTTCTATTGCGCTTTGCCATTCAGAGTCACTCCAAGCACGGCTATCAAACCAGTATTCCAGCACCACATTATGGCCCGTGTCATTGGCCCATGTTAATCCGGCTAACGCTTGATAAGCCTCGCCCTGCTCTTCAAGATAAACCGGTTTAAGCTGTGAGTTGGGCTGACTGTAGCCAAGGCTTTGTCGCTGATAAACCACCGAGCCATGAAACTCCCAAGCGAGGTTCAACACCGAAACCAAACTCGCCCCAAGCAAGCCGTGGCGTACATCGTCATAATAAGCGACCCATTGAACTTCGTGATCACCTACAAGATTGTAACGACGCAAGCCAACCCCTTGTTGTTGGTTCTGCTTTTCGAATTCATTTACGTCTTGAGAAGTCCATGACGAATCGCTGTAAAGCAGTGTCCATTCGCCCGTCATATCAAACAGTGACGCCGAGGCAACACCTGCGCCCTCTTCTGCGACAATGCCCACTGGATTTTGTCGATAAGGCTTGATGATGTCTAAAGGTCGGTAGCCATAGCCTACGCCCCAATCGAGGCGAACCTTGCCCAGCGTGACATCAAGATAATGGTCACCGAACGCTGAATTCGACAGCTCAACCCCACCTTGCCAGAACAACTCACGCACAATAAATTCCGATTCAAAGCTCGCCTCTTGCCCTTGAGGGTTGTTGCTCAGAATATCGTTGGCTTTCACTGCAAACAGGCCAAGCCAATTCCCATAGCCAACCTCTAGATCCAACAAACCATTGAGTGACTGACGATTGTCAGGTGCTAAAGGGCTAAATGGTGACTCTCTCGATTCAACCGACTCAACGCTCAATTGCCAATCCCACGCCAAGCTCAGATCGTCCGCTTGAATCGTGTTACTCACACAAGACAAAGCAAGCAAAGTAGCGATTGAAGACTTGATGTGGAATCGGCGATTGGAAGCTTTCATGACGCTCACCTACAGCCCAGACACGCTGTTACGCGATAAGTAAGCAGGGTTGTAGTATTTGTCTGCCAAGCTTTGTTCAATCACTTCGCGATACTCAATCACGGTTTTCTTACTTGGCTGTATCTTATCGAGCAAGGTCATCGACACCACTGTTGGTAATCCATCACGCACGCCTTCAGTAAACCAAGCTTGTTTCGCCAGTTTTCCAGAACGCAGATACAGATCCGCTTTAACTGGAAACGCTCGGTCTGTCGTTAACCACAGATCAATCGATTGATAGCTGGCACCCTTGGTTTTCGCCATTAGCTTTAGGTGATGGGTATCGAGCGTCTCGCCACTTGGCATCTCAACTCGTTGCTCAGCAACCCACTCACCTTGGTAATCTTCACTCCAAGTGAGCGTTGAAATATCGCCTACCGAGGCTTCGCCCAATAGCTTTTGCATCGGTGTGATACGAATGGGACGGCGTGATTTCGGCATCAGTAGCCAATAGTTATCTTCAATCATCAGCATCTTTTGCCCAGCCTCGACGGCTGATTTAAAGACGACTAATGACTCTCGGTTTGGCCTTGTGTATACGTTGTATTCACGGGTTTTGTCCAGTTGCTCGTCTTGGTATAGCGCCACCAGAGAAACCACCTTAGAGGCTTGTGCGCTGTTCAATCGGTAACTATCCGCCTTGGCGATCATCTCTGTGACTTGTTGTGAATCGACTGCCCAGCTTGGTGTCGATGCTAGAACCAATACAGAACCTAAAACAGTGAGTGAACGAGTAAATTTATACATAAACCAGCGCCTCCGTGATTGGCTTATTCACGCCTTTGCGAGCAGAGAAATAAGCAGCCAGCAAACATATCGTCAGCACACCTAAAGTGGCGTAACTAACCAATTCTAATGAGAAGTAAATGTTGAGTGGGTAACCTTCGGTTCGACCCGGAGGTGGTGGCATTTGTATATCAACCACCAGTAGCAACACCGACACTAAACCACTCACTAACGCACCGATCGCACTGCCAATCACCGCCAGTAGTCCCGCCTCTTTTAAGAAACCCGCGACGATTTCAGAT
Source organism: Vibrio echinoideorum (assembly GCF_024347455.1). NCBI lineage: Bacteria > Pseudomonadati > Pseudomonadota > Gammaproteobacteria > Vibrionales > Vibrionaceae > Vibrio > Vibrio echinoideorum. The sequence continues at coordinate 1,958,525 of NZ_AP025484.1, read as the reverse complement.
GGGTAACTACCAAGAGCCGACAAGGTGCCAATTTCACGAGTGCGTTCGGTCACCGACATAGTCATGGTGTTAAACAGCGACACGAATACCACTAATGCCATCACTGCACCCATGATGCCGAAGATCCGGTCGTAAAGATCTTTAACCTTGGTGTAGAAAAACGCACGATCTTGCCATGGGGTGATCTCTGTGCCTTGATCGCTTTGGCTCGCGCTATTTCGATCTAAAGCCGTTTGGATACGCTGTTGAACGATTGAAGTCATGCTTGTTTCAAAGAGGAACACCGATAAGGTACTGACTTTGTCTGAGGCCAAAAGCTCTTGAGCGGTCGTGATATGAACATACAACTGGCGTTTGTCTAGCTCAGGCACGCCTGTCGAGTAAATGCCCTGCACCTTAAAATCAAAGGCATTCAAAGCGCCGTCACTGGTGGTGGCGAGCAGTGTTACCCAATCGCCAACGGCCACTTTGAGGTTACGAGCAAGGTCAGTTCCCAGCATCACTTGAGGCTCTTGGCTGTCGTATCTTGGAGATTTCACATCCGACAGGGTTTGCCCGCTGCGCACATCAAGAAAAGGCCCTTTCATATCGAACTCACGCTCATTCACGCCCGTTCCCATAAAGATGGTCGACTTACTGCCGTTAGAAACTAAGCCACTAAAGTAGACTCGCGGCTGCACACCACGCACGTCACTGTCACCGATGATACTCTTGGTTAGCGCTTGAACGTTGTCTAGACCATTGCTCATCGGCATTTCTTCATCTTGTTCAAAGTATCCCGGCGTGCTCAAAGTAAGATGACCAGTATCGCGCGCGGTCGATTCTCTCAAAGATTCGTAGGTATAAAGTCCGTAACCACCGGCACTGGTGAGTGCGAAAACCGCAATCGCGATGATCAACACAGAAAGCAAACTACGACGACCGTTTCTTAATAAGTTAAGCCAAGCTAAACGCATCGAAGTTGGAAGTAAAAACGTGCTCATTCTTTGTGTTAACTTGCCCATGAGATCGCCTCCGCGGTTGCGGCTTGTGGAGCGAGTTTTCCATCGATTAACTCAATCACTCTGTCACAACGCTGCGCCATTCTTGGGTCATGCGTTGCGACGATAAAAGTCGTGCCCATTTCATGGCCGAGCTCTTTCATGATATCGATCACAAGGTTCGCAGTGTGACTGTCTAAGCTGGCTGTCGGCTCATCAGCAATCACCAAGCTTGGGTTATGAATCAGCGCTCTGGCTATCGCGACACGTTGTTGCTGGCCTCCAGAAAGATTATCTGGGCGATGATGAACATAATCCCCCAATCCAACACGCTCCAGCATATGTTGTGCTCTGGTCTGTTGTTCGTGTTTTGAGCATTGGTTCAACATCAATGGATAAGCGACGTTTTCAAGCGCGGTCATCACAGGAACCAGATTGAAGCGCTGAAACACAAAACCCAACGACTGACGACGAAAACGTGCAGCGGCTATTTGCTCTGTCGGATACGCTTTTCCATCAATATTGATCTCGCCTCGGTAATCCATATCCAACAATCCAAGAATATTCAAAAGTGTGCTTTTGCCAGAACCTGATGGCCCACATAACGCCACCATTTCACCGCGCTGGATGTGCCCGTCGACCCCGTTTAATGCATCAACACGTTGACCGCCCGTGACATATGCTTTGCCGATATCTTTAAATTCAATCATTTCGCTGTCCTCTTACTACCAATCCATTCTCAAGCTCTCGCAAGCCGCAATTGAGCTTCCACAGCTGTTATTTGGCTTTGGCAACTGTTACTTGGCTTTCGCTATTAGGGCCTTCGCCGTCATAGTTTCGATGTTGCCAGCATCAGCAGTTTCCATTTGTTCTAACCACACCTGTGCTTGCTTGAAGTCTTCAGCACGAATCGAAGCGGTAATGGCGTAACGGTAAATCCACGAGGTCGCAGCGAAATGCTGTTGTTGGAAATCATCTTCCGCGAGTAACGAGAGGAACAGGTCATAACCACGATCAAAATGGTTAAACATGTCTGGCAGAGAGGTGTAAGTCACCGCAGCCATGGCGCGAGTTAGGTAAGAATCTGGTAGCCCTTGAACACGAAGTTGCTCATGAATCGGTTGGTCTTCGTCTTTAAGCAGCACCAGTGATTTATCAATGGTCGACAAACCCTTTTCCACATACTTCATCTTGTTCCAAGGTAAGAGCGCATCACGCCCCATCAGGGTTTCTGTGCTTCCGAGGTAAACCAAGGTCAGTGGTGTCGCACCGTCTTGTTGCAGCGTGTCGTTCAGACGTTCGTAAGCCACCTCAACCAAGTCTTCATTGCCTTGCGCGGCTTGATTGTAGATATCGAGCACGTCAGAGCTTGGGTTAGCCTGCGCCAAAGTGGGTGCGAATGAAACAAGTGCAATCAGTAATGAACGCTTAAGCAGAGAAGTGGTAGAGCCTGAATTAAATGAGTGTGAAGTAGTCATGATTTCTAATCCCTTTCAAATGTTGACGTTGAAAGGTTAACTAGAATTTGTCGTGCAGTTTTATCAATGCGACGAATGGTAATAGCGAGGAGTGAATGGTTGAGTTGAGGTGTGAGTGGAAAATTCAAAAAAGAAAGAGTAGCGAAAGAATAAAATGGATGGATCAAAGCGGGATTAAACTTGATTTCGACCTCCTCAATTAGACTTACTTACCTGATTATTATTTTCTAAGTGTTTGAGTGTCTATATTGGAAATTGCAATGAATTTTTCCCATTTATCTTAAGGTAAAGCAACTCACGCTCTAGAAACACCGCTTGTCGCAATAATAAGAACTGTAGATAAAACAGCCTTACCATAGAGCTTAAAACAACAGCACAAGGAAAGCGTCATGAATGGTAAGAACATAAGAATAATTTTGAGATGGATACACATAACTTTAGCGCTATTTGTTGGTGCAGCGTTCTATTCACCCTTAGGAAGCAATGAAGCATATCTTACCGCTACGCTATGGGGCTTAATACCAGCTCTTGCTTTAACAGGTATTGGTATGTGGAAACAGTCGTCAGTTATGAAAGTATTAAAGCCGATAAGCAAGAAGGCGCACCAGTAAGGTAAAAGATTACGCGAGAACCAATAGATCTCGCGTTTGTTCTTTTGGTTGCAACATATATAGGTATGAGAATATTGAAGTTACTTTTTAATCATAAGTTAACGAATTATGTGCAGCTTTCAATACTTGAAGTCTTCCTGCCTCGCATAGTTTGGTTGCCAACTCAGAAATGTCCTGAACTTGGATAGTCCAATTTTTAACTCGTGGCAGTTTATAACTCAAAGTGCCCTAAACGAGTTCATAATAGATAGCTCATCAAGCTCAATACTTTCTATAGCCTGATGAAATCGTCCCAATACAGTGTCCGTTTTTTAGTACGCTGATTTATTTATATAATAATCAGCGACCTTGATGATCGATTTTTTTACCTGAGCAATCTGTTTTGAATGTGGACACCAAAGGGATATGGGAACCATTATTTCTTGTTTGATCTCGTCACATTTTATCTCTACCAAATTCTCAGTCACATATTCAGAGTCAATTATCGATTTTGGTAAAAGAGCCCAGCCAAAATCATCTTGGACAAGCTTAACAATGACTGCTAATTGATCAACATATTCATGTTTTGAAGAAACAACAACCTTCTCCGTCATTTTATCTTCGACCATAGATTTGAGAACAAACTGTCGTAAAGATTTCATCGTTGAGAGTGTCTCGTTTGTTGGCTTAGCTGATAGTTCACTTTCTGCATTAGCAAATGGAACAAAAGGCATATTCCCCAAAAAAGTAAAATCAATACTATTAATCACTTTGCTTTCGTATATGTTCACAATACCAAAGTGAATGCTTCCATCTTCAATCCCTGTTTTTATTTCTGGTTTCGTTCTGACCAAAAAATTAACACGCATGGATGGAAAGTCTTCATCGAGCTGTCGACGAATTTTAGAAACAACATGATGAGGTAAAAAGCTCGCATAGGCTATCGTCACCGATTCTAGCCCGCCAAATGAAAGACTTAATGCAAATCTATCAAGCGTTTTAGCCTGCTCTAGTATTTGCTTTGCGTAATGATAAAGAAGTACTGCATCTTCAGTGGGTTCTACACTGCGGCTCAACCTATCGAATAAAGTGATCGCTAACTGGTCTTCTAAACTCGTGATGACTTGTGCAACCGTTGTTCGATGCTTATTTAATTTTATCGCCGCTTTACTAAAAGCTTCCTGCTCATATACCGCAACGAAAGTATTTAATTGTTCAAGACTAAAGTTCATATCATGTCCTGCGAGTCCTCATATTCGTTAATAAATTTTACCACCAGAGTCTACATTAACCAACACAGAGCCCGTTTCTCTTATCAAACAACACATCCCTATCACCACGCTCTGACATCAATTAAAAATCTCTCATCGAATACACTTTAAACAGATGGATTAAAATATTTCTTACCAAAAAAACCGAAATCCCCCTTTACCGCAAATGTTTGGATGACAGCGATGGATCGAGCCCATCGCTAGAGAGTTAATGAGTATAAAAACCTTATGTAAAGTTGCGTTATTGCTTCGGCTACTTAACTTAAATAACTCGGGAACGTCTCATGACCAGACTCAAAATGACCGCTTTGTCTACGGCTTTACTTGCTACCATTTCTATTTCAGCATTTGCTGATGACACCCAAAAAGTTGACCCGTCCGATATGACTCGTGCCAGTACCAATATGTATGTGGCAACCAACAACATAGGTGATCTAAAGCTATCGGGAGCTCTATCATATACTTATGACAACGGACAGATGTCTATGGTCACATTGGAAGGTTCGATGGATAATGAAGGGAAATATAAAGACAGCCGAGCTCAATATTTCCATGTATTCAATATAAATAATGCCATTACACCTCGTGTAGCCGCGTCATTAGACATCATTGATAATGCAAGCTTTACTACTGCAGCTGTAGGTGGTGTCGCTATTTTTAGAACTCCAATCGACTCTCTGACCTTTTTTGGCCGCGCGGCAGTGATGGGCGGTGAGTACTCAGACAGCACAACAAGTGCCTTTGGTGTTACAGACAATAGTATCGTAGGTGGTATGGCCGCTGCTTATGCGGTTTGGAAGCCGGGCGCCGATGGTACTTATTTTGCAGCCTACCCAGAGTTTACGTACATGGATGGTGATATTGAAACGAGTACCGTTAAAACCACTCTACTCGCAGCGACTCCTTTTTCGGCAGACAAAACACGCTGGGGACAAGTCAAGGTTGAAAATACTTATGGAAGCATGGAATCAACCAATCAAAAACTAGACATTGACGACACCGTGGTTTGGTTCCAATACAAAGTCTTCTTCTAAAACGACCAATAGCCATAATACGTTAAAAGGTGGATCGAGAGATTCGCCTTTTTTAGTTTTATTTTCCTTACCCCCTCTCACTCTTCTTTATTAAAATAGCCACTATTTACTATTCAGTTCGGCCTTACTTTGAACTGACTCTCTCTCTCTCTATCAAGTTACGCCTGCATCCCATATTGATTCAACACTCAAAACCTTATTCTAGCGGCCTATTTCAATGCCGTTATTGATTGATATTTAACTGTTTACGTTTGCTAGTGCATACCTAACCCCATCAAGATAAGTGAATTCAAACGAAGCCACTCTTGAGCTTACATAGCATCCCAACACTACGCGCATTGCCAATGAGTAGAGGGTAAGGAGATCGAATGTATCGTCTGAACACAATGAGTAACGGGAAGAAGCTCAAACAATCGTATCTATATAATGTGAACTTCTTTACGCCATGGCATTGGTGTGTAACCACGAGCCTAAAGCGCATAAAAGCGTTAACACAAGCGATAATGGATAGCTGTGTTGAGATGACCCAAAGATATCGTGGTACTTAATCACCCGCTCGCAGGGAATCAATAACCAAGCTCAACAAACAAAAAAACGCCAGTCAGGCGACTGGCGTTACAAAAAGATAAAACTCTATTCAATGATCAAATCTATCAATGATTGATCACATCAAGTAGCAATCACCGATTGCATAATTAGCGGCTAAAATATTTCGCAATCTCACGAGCATAAGTTTCTTCTTGGTTTTTGCCATTACTGGTTGAAAAGAAAGATATAACTAAGTCTTTTTCTGGTGAAATATACACACCTTGACCGCCAACACCGGCCTTGAATAAGTCGCCATCCTCAAAGATTGCATCAAATTGATAACCATTCTTGATGTTTGTGTCGTTGTAGAAAGAGTTTTCCATCATCTTACCAACATAACCACCACCGTAAGCTTCTGGGTTACCAGAGTCTTGAATTAACGTAATGACTTCTTTGCTAACACCACCATTACCCAACTTTGTGGCTGACGGAGTAAGTAACATACCGAATTTAGTCATATCTTCAATTGTGGTATTCATTGAGAAAAACATTAAAGGGTATCCCCCTTGTGGAGAAACAACAGTGTAAGCGTCATTATTTGCCCCCATTTTCTGCCACATATCACGACTGACAATCTCATTCATGGGTAAGTTACGAACATTCTCAATAAGTCGAGCCAGAACAAACGTATTAATTGAATTGTATTCGAATGTTTTTCCGCCCGGTGCTCTTCGCTTCATTTCGGCCAGCACTTCAAGTGGGCTTTGGTTGCCTTCACCCTCAAACACGCCAATGGAAACCGCCCATTTAAACCAAGGTTGTTCTGGGTTTATACGTGAGTCTGCCTCTGGCTCATCGTGCTCTGTTGCGTTCAAGCCCGTTGCCATATTTGCAGTATCAGAAACAGATACTGTATCCCAGTCAGATCCCTTTAATTCAGGAATGTATTTAGAAATAGGGTCATTAGGGTTAACTTTGCCCTCATTGACCAACTTAGCCAGCTCTATACCTGCTGTAATTTTCGAGTTTGAAAACCAATTATGCTTATCTGTTTTTCGCATCGTGTTGTAACGTTCAAAGACAACCTCTCCACTCTTAACAACAAGAAAAGCATCGACAGGGTAAGAATCTAGGTGTTCATTTAATGTCTTGCTTTCACCGTGCACAGTCGCTGATATTTCACCAATTTCTTGGTCAATCTGATATGGGAATTGGTAGACAGGTCCATCACGTTCAATTTGAGCGGTAGGATAGAAACGGCTTAGGTTCTGCCAAGCAAACTTAGACTGTTCAATAGGAAACTGAAGTTTAACGCGATTGCCTTTTTGCAAGAAGAAGTCATGAGTGTTGTAAACATCTACATTTGTGGATGATTCATTAACGATCTCATTAGCAAACGCAGAGCCTGCAGATAGAGCCGTTACTATGGATATAGCGATTAAGCTTTTCATATTGGTTTTCCTATTGGTATATAAGTGCTGTAGTGCGAACTGTATGCAAAAGCTGCGAGCCAGTTGCCTTTGTTAATACAGACACGTTACAAGGAAAACGGAATAACGCCTCATCGCCTCCGATGGATTGCTTCCATCAAACATTGAAGCTGGAAACATGAATATTGTTTTCTCGGTGGTTTACCTACCCCAAGTGATTCTAATATTTACTATATTTAGCGCTGCTATGTGTAGAGCATGAAGAGAAGTGAATTAAACGGCACATAGCGATCAAATTTAGTCTAACTGTTCCCCGTTAGTCACCTTTTCAATTCTAAGTTCGTTGATCAGATTTAGTGATAAAGCTCAATATCCGACGCGTCAATGACATATCCAGTTTCAATATCTTGATTGCCATCAGAAAGTGCAATCGACGTATCAACCGCCCCTGTTTTAATGTTCCCTGTCACCCATACTGGTGTGTATAAACTTTGTAATTCATGGCCTTCAGGAAATTCGACTAAAATCGTTTGGTTTACAGGTGGGGGAGGAGTGTGAATGCAAGCCCCTGCAGTTGGCACCAAAATGAACTGCTTTCCTATTAAACCTTCCATTTCGAGCGGTACTAAAAACCCGGCCAGTTTCATATCGTTAATACTAAGCTCGGGAACTATATCGTTCGCTTGTTGTGTTCTTTGTAAAAGCAGCTCACGTACGTTTAAGCCAAACTTTTCAGCCAATACCACACGTTGATTGTATCCATCGTTTTCCATTGGACTTAACTGACGCGTTTTTTGAACGGCTTCGTAGGCGTAAATCTCAGAAAGTAGCGCCTTATTCCCAGGAGAAAGAACCTGATACTGATTTTGCACAGGTCTTAATGACTCCCAAGATATCGTTTCAGCAGCTTGTGTGAACAAACTAAAACAACAAGCCATAACCATTAATAATGTATTTTTCATGTCAATGTTTTCTAATTAGAACAAGGGCTAATGAAAAAATGGCTAAGAAAGTCTTAGCCATCGTCTCATTTTATATCAGTCAATAATATTTGAATTACAGACTTTCGAGGTTATCCATTAGTTGGTAGAAGAACCCAATAGAGCGACCGTATTCTTCAACTAAGATACGCTCGTTCACACCGTGGAAGCCTTCGAATTCTTTTACGCTTTCTAATTGTATCGCCGTCATTGTATATACATCAGGGGCAAAATCTCGTGCTTGAAAGTGCTTAGAATCTGAACCACCAATAACAAAGAACGGCGAGACAATCAGGTCATTTCCCCAAGTTTGGCGAATCGTTTTCTCCAACATGGCATAACCAGGACCGCTAGGATCCGCAACATTAGTTGCAGGCGTTGATGCTGAGATATCACGAATGGTCATTCTTTCGTCGCCGATCGCTTTCTTCACATGCTCAATAATCACCTCAGGAGTGTCACCTGGCATTGGTCTAAAGTTTACAACTGCAGTAGCTGCTGGCGGTAATACGTTGTCTTTAATACCAGCATTAAACATAGTAACTGCCGTTGTGGTATGAAGCATGGCGCGAGTAACCTCATTTTTAGACATTACATCAATAAATTTTTTCTCTAAGTCCGTCACCGTGTCGTTTTCGCCATAGGCTACGGCCTTGTAAAGTGGTTGCTGCGCTTCTGGAAGTTCCGGCCCCATGTATCGGTATTGATATCTCACCGCATCATGAATTTTGTAAGGGAATTGCGCTGCTTCAACTTTCTCAACGGCTTTTGCTAACGCGACAATATTCGATTCTTCACCCGGTTGTGATGAGTGACCACCAACACCATTGATGGCAATCTCTAGACTAACGAATCCTTTTTGAGCAATACCGATTAGTGCCGTGTTTTCACGGATGCCAGGGAATATACCAGGGACAAGAGGAGCAGATTCATCCATAACAAACGCAATTTTCTCATAGCGTTGTTCAATGATGTCAGCGGCGTGCTTAGCACCTTCTGGCCCACCAACTTCTTCGTCGTGGCCGAATACAAACAAAATGGTACGTTCAGGCTGGAAACCTTCTTTTAGCTTCATTTCAGTGGCTTCTAACAGTGCTTGAAGTTGGTTTTTGTCATCTAATGAACCACGGCCCCAGATATAACCGTCTTTAATCGCACCTGAAAACGGATCTTCTTTCCACTCATCACGAGACTCTTTTGCAATTGGTACCACATCTTGGTGCGCCATAAAAATAGCGGGAGCGAGTGATAGGTCTTTACCTTCCCAAGTGTAAATCAAGCTGAAAGGGCGCGGGTCACCGACTTCTTCTCGCTTGAGTGTTTTGTGCACTAATGGGTACGATTCTTCAAGAAATTGGTGGTAGTCACGAAAAGCCTGTTCATCAAAATCACTGCGATCTTGGTTAGAGATAGTTTGAAACTGAACCGCTTGCGATAAGCGTTGCGCAGCGCCTTCTATATCAACTTGAATATCCACTTTTTCGACGCCTTGCATTTGCATCGAACTAAAGTCTTGCTCATCAGCCCATACTGAAACACTAGCGGTCAATGCCAAAGCAGAAGCGATACTGGTAAAGAGTTTTGATGGTTTTGTCATGATTTGACGCCTTAATTAGGTAGAAAGTAAATCTGTGTTTTTGGTTTATGCGGCAATTATTAATGAACAATACTGACCAAACCAATCTCTAGCGAAGGACTCAACCCATCAGAAGACGTTGGTAACAACTTGTAGTGGATGAGTAAAATCTTTGTAGTGGATGAGTAAATCGAGCATGACTTTCTAGGGGAGGAAGGTTTTTACAGTCGCGAAAATGATCCGAAATCACTCTGTGGCATTAAATTCGTAACAAAATTTTGTTCAATGGTGAGTTTCAGAACAAATGCTTCTCTGTATTTCTAAGTTATCTTAGGCAAAAAAATAGCCGCTAATCTGCGGCTATTTTTAGTTATCTAAGCAAAGCTTTTACGGCTTCTTCGCTGCGACTGTTTCTTCTACTTCTTCGTCTCTTCAACCACGGCTTTCATCAATACTGATGTATCCATGCGGCCTTGTCCTTCGGCAGACAGTGCCTTGTATGCGTTGTTGGTTTTTTCAGTCAATGGAAGTTGGATACCTTGACGCTCTGCTTCATCTAAGCAGAATCCTAAGTCTTTGATCATCCAATCAATTGCGAAGCCGAAATCGAACTTATCTTGCGCCATTGTGGTGGCGCGGTTTTCCATCTGCCATGAACCAGCTGCGCCGTTTTTAAGGCAATCAACCAGAGTTGGGATGTCTAAACCTGATTTCTCAGCAAGTACCAAGCCTTCAGAAAGGCCATTCAATACACCTGCGATGCAGATCTGATTGACCATTTTCGCACGTTGGCCTTGACCTACTTTACCCATCAGAACCGACGACTTACCGTAAGCTTCGAACACAGGTTGAAGGTCGTTGAAAAGCGCTTGTTCGCCGCCACACATGATGGTTAACACGCCGTTTTCTGCGCCCGCTTGGCCACCAGACACTGGTGCATCCATAAAGCGAATACCCGATTGCTTCGCGGCCACTTCAAGCTCTTCAGACAGTACTGCAGACGTTGTGGTGTGATCGACAAGAATCGCGTTAGGCTTCATTGCTGCTAGTGCGCCTGTTTCGCTGGTCGTCATGCTGCGTACGTCGTCATCGTTGCCAACACAGACAAGTACAACATCTGCATCTGCTACACATTCAGCTACGCTTTCTGCGGCTTTACCTTGGTGTTTATCAGCCCAGTCTAGCGCTTTACTGTGAGTGCGGTTAAATACCGTTACTTCAAAACCGGCTTTGACTAGGTGGCCTGCCATTGGAAAACCCATAACGCCTAGCCCGATAAAACTTACTTTCATTCCTTTCTCCTTTTATTTGACCAAACCATCACTATGGAAAGATCGAACACTCTCAATCAATGCATCGATAAGCAGGGTCAAAGCCTTTGGCTGATATTTTCTTTCTTTGTACACTAAATACGCTTGGCGATCACCCCGATGATACTCAGGGAGCACTTGAATCAGATTCATATCTGGAGATACATGGCGAAAAGGCAGTGAAGCAAGCCCCAGCCCCTTCAGCGCTGCGGCGGCCACAGCATTGATGTCATTAACAATAAACTTCGGTTTAATCGTCACCATCTGCTCTAAGCGGCCGGATTTGTAGAGCGGCATATCAAAAACATCATCGACATTAATCCAGTCGTGGTGCTCTAGATCACCTGGATTTTTAATCGCACTGTGGGAATCCAAATAATCTGGGCTCGCAAAGAAACCGTGCTTGGCTTTAAACAGTGGTCGAGCAATCATGCCTTCCATGTCGGAAATCTTAAACGTAATCAACAAATCACGATCAGTTTGAGGAACCACCTGCTGCTGACTCAGAGTTAAATCAAGCTGCACATTGGGATACTCAACAAGATATTGCTCAATGGTCGAACGTAGAAAGCCACTGTAGAAGTTATGAGGCACTGCGAGCTTTATCTTACCTTGAATCGCATCGCGCTCCTCAAGCAAGCTACTGAAGCCTTGATGCAGCGATTCCATACCGCTGCTCAGCGCAGCAAAGGCCGCTTCGCCATCTTTAGTGGCCACCAACTCACGACCTTTCTTTTCTAAAAGTCGGATACTCAGGCGATCTTCCAATGCGGTTAATCGACGCGACATGGTCGACACAGGTAATTGCAGGCGTTTCGATGCCGAAAGCAAAGAACCCTCTTCAACCACTGCACAGAATAAAAACAGATCATCAATGTTTCCAAATATGGAATTCATACTTCTATATGTGCCTATTTTTCTCATTAATGGATAGATGTAACCTTATCTCATCAACAACAGAAAATCACGGGAGAAACATACAATAAACAATTTTGGGTAACTTCTATTTTATCTTCCCTGACCATGGCAATGATTATGTCTGGGGTTATCTCAGGCTACAAAATAGGGTTCAGCCACGAATGGCCGCCTATTTGGCTACAAAGCTTCTTTATTGCTTGGCCTTGCGCATTAACACTCAACCTAACCGTACTGCCATTGATTCGAAAATTAGCAGCGTGGATATGTAAGCCAAGAACTAAAACGATGCCTAACCCATTAATTGCACCTGAAACGATTAACTAAGTCGATCACGAGGATAGGCGGATCATGTCGCTATCATGGAACGATGATCAAGGGGAATTCGATCAGCGGTTCCGAACAGATACTGCGAACGGGTACAGTGAGTAAAAACAGTAAGCAATCACAGAAGCAGACCAAAGAAAACAGCCAACACTCAGAGGCACACTTTTAAGTTCTTCTATCTCTGAATAAACGGCATAAAAAAACCGAGCACTAGGCTCGGTTTTTTGTATTCTACATTCTACTCACAAGAGCAAAGCTATCAATTATAGATTGATATTATAGCTCAGCGTTGTGGTAAACCTGCTGAACGTCATCACAGTCGTCAAGCATGTCTAAGAACTTCTGGAACTTCTCAGAATCTTCTTCAGCTACTGGCGTAGTCGTTTGAGGAACGAAAGTGATTTCCTCAACGTCCAGAGTTAGCTCTGGGAACGCAGTGTGTAGTGCAGTCTTCGTTTTGAAGAACTCAGTCGTTGGAGCGAATACAGTGATAACACCGTCTTCTAGCTCAACGTCAGTCACGTCTACGTCTTCCATCATTAGCGTTTCTAGGATGATCTCGTCATCTTCGCCAGCAAACTGGAATACAGCTTGGTGAGCGAACATGTGAGAAACAGTACCTTCAACACCGATTTTCGCACCAGTCTTAACGAAACATTGGCGAACGTCTTGGAAAGTACGGTTGCCGTTGTCAGTTAGACAGTCAACGATTACGCTTGTGCCACCAGGGCCGAAACCTTCGTAACGAGCTGGTTGGAAGTCTTCACCGCCGCCGCCGTTCGCTTTATCGATCGCTTTGTCGATAACGTGAGCGGGTACTTGGTCTTTCTTAGCTTTAGCAATCAGGTGCTTAAGAGGTAAGTTCATGTCTGGGTCAGAGCTGCCGTTCTTAGCCAGTACGTAAATCTCTTTACCGTATTTAGAATAAACTTTAATTTTTGCGCCTGCAGTTTTCGCCATTGAGGCCTTGCGCACTTCAAAACTTCTTCCCATCGGGATCTTCTCTCTGATTCAATTAACGGAGCAAATTCTAGCAAATTACTGTGTCATTTCAATTCTACAGCTTTGCTGGGTAAGGTTTATGTGCGTTTATGCGACACCCATTACCCGTTTGTATTTTTCTACAGACTGATCAAACCAAGCCTTTTCTTCTGGATCACCTAGCTTCATTGCTTCTTCAACAATGGCTTCAGGGCCACATTTCGCATGCTTCAATTTCCATACAAGAAACGATGCCTGCTTATCCAGTTCGATTTTATTTTTCTCACTGGGTGGAAGGAGTGAAAGGTTGATAGACATTATTAGCCTTCGTCTGTAATACACTTGGCCGAGAAATATATCATAGAGCAGCCTCATAAAACCAATACTATGAGCAATAGAGGGGGTTGTGGGGCAAGAAACCAGCAAGTCGCTGATGCAGGTCAAGCTACTTTGGGAAAGTGCGTTTGGTTGAAGAGCCGCTATAAGCTGACAAACAAAGTTTTGGAGAGTCGCTCACGTAGTTCATGTATTGCATAATTTGAACTGGTATAAGCACTCGGCGTATATATTTAAATTTGCATTATCCATAACAAAACTTAAATAAAAACAATGTCCCTAATAGCTTTAATCCATACAATTAAAAATAAATTAATGATAATGAACAACTTTTAGGTTAGGAAAATATATGAAGAAAAATAAAAAACCTACAGGCGTAAGCAGGCGTATATTGCAAGCTATTAAACATATGCAAACTAACGATCATGAAGGGGCATTAGTGAATTTGTTCCCTGCAATAGATCAAACGGCAAAACGCCGAAGACCAAAAGACGGTGTGGGAAAGAGGATAAAAGCATTTTTAGAAGATGAAGAGAAGCTGATTTCTACAGTAGCTACTGGAAATTGCTTATCCAATATTGTGTGTGATGGCACTAGCATTACAGATGCACTCTACAAATTTGGCCGAACTTCCATCGCACATGAAGGCGAACTTGATCCTAGATTAGAATTTAATTTAAATGGGTCAATTGAAATTGGTTCCGACAAATGGAACTTGCCTATCGGGTACATAACGGGAATGTGTGTCGCCGTAATTACAGCTCAAGAAAATGATGCGGAATCTTTCGATGATAAGTTAGCAATTACCGTTTTTGACAAACAATTTCCAATTGAGCCACTTTGGGGAAATGGCACCGAGTTAAAATCCCATATCTGTAGTAAATTTCATAACAGCGACCTTTTTAGTTAGTTCAACCAATGAGCATAGAACTTTAAAAACCTTTAAAGCCTGAAACTGCCGATATTCGACTCGAACATGGCAGTTTTTCGTATCAACTTTCTCGATTCAACTTATCTAGTCAGATACTATTCACTCACGGCGAACACATCGCAGCGTGAGGCGCAGATGAAGTCATTCTTGTGTAGGCCTTTGATTGAGTGGCTCCACCACGTTACGGTCACTTTGCCCCACTCCAATAAGATCGAAGGGTGATGGAATTCTTCTTCTGCTAACTCTGACACTTTATTGCTGAATGCCCATGCTTGTTTGTAGTTCTTAAACTTAAACACCTTCTCAAGTTGTGGGATACCGTCTCTTTCGATGATCTGCCAATCAGACAACTCCAACAGTAAAGATTGTTGGTCATCTTTATTGAGGGCAATCGCGTCGATACTGCAGGCTTCGCATTTTTGTTCATTCAACATGTGTTGGTTCCTTAGGTTCAAAAAGTGGTGGTAGTAATCCCTCGTCTATCGCGAGATCTGCTTGCTGCAATAGGTTTTCCTGGCTGATTTTGAAGAGCTCAGACAACTCATCAATCACGTAATATTTCGGTTGTATAATATCGATACGATAAGGCGTTCTTAGCACGGTTTGCAGGTCAAACCGCTCACGAACGGCCAAGTCCCCTCCCAACGCATACATGGTTTCCGCCGGAGACGAAAGAATGCCACCGCCATATATTTTCAGCCTATGACCTTCTTTTACTAAACCGAATTCAACCGTAAACCAATACAAACGGGCAAGATACGCACGCTGTTTAGGTGTGGCTGCTTGGCCAAGTTTTCCGTAATGCTCAGTGAATATCGCAAAATCGGCATTGGTGAGCATGGCACAGTGGCCAAAAATTTCATGGAAGAAATCGGGCTCTTGCAAATAATCGAACTCATCTCGCGTTCTCAGAAATGTCGCGACTGGGAATTTCTTGTTGGCGAGCAAATCAAAGAAACGGTCGAAATCGATCAACGCAGGCACAGGGTGAACCTGCCAACCTGTTGTTTCCATTAGGACTTTATTTATCTCTGGAAGCTGGGGAACCCGGTCTAATGGCAGATCCAGCAGGGTCAAACCGTGCAAATAGGCATCGCATGCGCGGTCATTAATGACGTCCAGTTGCCTTTTCACTAAGTCGTGCCAAATGGCGTCTTCTTCGAGGCTCCACTCAACCCATCCCTCTTGGCTCACGGGCTTAGAATGATATTGAGTCATTACACACCTCCTTTCGAATGTCTCACTTTAAGCCTATCTCCACTCGTTATATCCGCCAATTTGCGCGACTTTTCGAAATAGGCGATCGTGTAACATTTTATTTACACAATTCCGACAACCCCTTATTTTGCTGATCTTTTGACTTTGTAAAACCTAAATACCAGACTGAAATCGTTAACTTTTTGTTAAAGGTAAAGGAATGCACGAAAGCAATAAGCCAGTTTGGCAGCCCAGCGAGCAGCGCATCGCACACGCCAACGCAACCCGATTTATGGATAACCTCGTTCAACAGGGCGTACTCGAACGGGAATTGAAAAACTACACGGATCTCCATCAATGGTCTGTGGAACATCCCGAGTCGTTTTGGCAGAACGTATGGCAGTTTTGTGGAATGGTGGGCTCGCAGAACAGTATTGATAACGCACAAAGAGAGCTCATCAAAAATCAAGGCGAGAGCCGCTGGCAGCAACCAAAATCGAATCGCGATGCAGTATGGTTCCCGAATACGCAAGTAAACTACGCCGAGAACTTACTGCGTTTAGCGCAAATAATGCCTGACGAGCGTGCGATTTGGTTTGAGAACGAGCGTGGCGAACAACAGAGTTATACATGGAAAACCCTGTGTGAATCAGTCTCTAGCGTTCAACAATGGCTCGTGGATTGTGGCGTTCAACAAGGTGATGTGGTTGCCGCTTATACGCCCTACCTACCACAAACCGTAATAGCGATGTTAGCAACCACCAGCTTAGGCGCTATTTGGACGTCAACCTCGCCTGACTTTGGCGTCGAGAGTGTGATTGAGCGATTTGGCCAAGTGAAACCTAAGGTGCTGTTCACCTGTGACGGTTACACCTTCAATGGCAAGACGTTCGATATGACGGACAAGAACCGTGAAATCATTGAACACTTAAACGCACTAAAACAGGTGTGTCAGATCGGTTACTTGAAACCGACTCGTGATATAGAGAAGAGCGATTTAGAGAAGAACGATTTAAAGAAAAACCAAGTTGAACATGATGTATCGCCCCAAAGTTGGCACAGCATCCTTAGTCACTATCAGCCAAAACCTCTTCGATTTACTCGTGTGAACTTCAATGAACCACTGTTTGTGCTCTACTCTTCCGGCACAACAGGCAAGCCAAAGTGTATTGTGCATTCTGTCGGCGGCACTACCATCAATCACCTAAAAGAGCATCAACTTCACTGTGATATAAAGCCAAACGATCGCGTGTTCTACTACACCACTTGTGGTTGGATGATGTGGAACTGGCACGTCTCTGCGCTCGCGAGCGGTGCGTGTTTGGTGATCTTTGATGGTAGCCCGGTTTACCCACAACCTAACGTTCTGTGGGATTTAGCGCAGCGTACTGACGTATCGACATTTGGCACCTCAGCCAAATATCTAGAAGCGATTGAGAAGGCAGAACTCTCGCCTATCGACAGTCACAACCTTCCTAAATTAAGAACACTGTGCTCGACGGGATCAGTGCTTTACCCAGAGCAGTTTGATTACGTTTACAAACACATCAAACAAGACCTGCATTTAGCCTCAATTTCTGGCGGTACGGATATTTGTGGCTGCTTTGTTTTGGGTAACCCAATCTCGCCTGTGTATCGCGGTGAGTGCCAACAGGCAGGGCTCGGAGTCGACATCAAGGTGTTCAATTCGTCGGGTCACAAGGTTAATCATGAACGTGGCGAACTGGTGTGTACAAATTCCCTCCCCAACTTCCCTGTTGGCTTCTGGAATGACACCGGAGAGCGCTACCACAGCACCTATTGGGACAGGTTCGATAATGTGTGGCATCACGGTGATGAAGTCGCACAGAGCGTGCATGGCGGCTATCTGTTCTATGGGCGAGGCGACACCACACTTAACCCCGGTGGTGTGCGAATTGGTACTGCCGAGATCTACCAGCAAGTGAACACCATTGAGGGCATCATCGACTCCATCGCCGTCGGTAAAGATGTCGACCGCAATGAGCAAATTTGGTTGTTCGTTCAACTGCAGCAAGGTGTGGCTCTAAATGAAACGCTATTGGCCGCCATCAAAAGCAAACTCAAATCCTCTTGTTCACCAAGGCACGTGCCAAGCCAGATATTTGCGATCAGCGACGTGCCAAAAACACGCTCAGGCAAACTGGTGGAATTGGCGGTGAAACAGGTGGTAAATGGCAAGGATGTAGAAAACCTCGGAGCCATTGCAAACGCCGAAGTTTTGGAAGAGATAAAGCACGTTGTTTCGCTTTAGTATTTAGACCAAGAACGTGGCGAGCTATCTCCAATTTTCACTTGGCTGTCAGATAACATCTAGAGTAAAGGCAGCCGATTGAAAACCGATGACTGAGTGAAGCAAGCAACGGGAGAAGCATTAAACACTGAACACTTTAAGCAGCCCTTGATTGGCTAATAAAAACCGAATCGAAACCACTCTTTAAGCTCGTGAACCCTCGCCTCAGTTTTGCCCCGTACCGTTTCTAAAGTTCTTAATGAGATCTGAACGTCATATTTAAAACAAAAATGTTAAATTATTCATTTTTTGGGCTGAGATAATATTCACTAAAGACGAATCATTTATACAAAAAAAGAGTCCACCACTGGATTGTATCCCAGCTTATGGATATTTAATCGAATTATAATAATTCTCGTTTCCACAGCTTTATTTCTAGTGAAATGATAATTTGATAGCTATCACATTTAGAACAGTTATTTTCCAATACTATCTCGGCATGTTAATTACTTAAGGGTAATTAAAAAAACTAGTCATTGTTATTAATAAGCTTGAATTTAATTAGAAACAATCGGTTAATCCCTACGTAAAATAAAATCATTATTAAATGATCGGAGACATTATCATGCGGATAGTATTAGCTTTAGGCGGTAACGCTCTTTTAGCAAGAGGCCAAGCATTAACGGCTGAGAACCAACGTGAAAATATAATCAAATCAGCGGCGAGTATTGCTGCAATCGCACGCGAGCATGAGATTGTTATCGTTCATGGTAATGGCCCACAAGTAGGTTTGTTGATGGAACAAAACGCGGCTTATAACGAATATTCGCCTGAGACGACCCCGTACCCAATGGATGTACTCGGCTCCCAAACCTGTGGCATGGTGGGCTACATGTTACAACAAGAGCTAAGAAACATTGACCCTGAATTAGACGTAGCGACGCTAGTCACGCAAACTGAAGTATGCAAAAAAGACCCTGCGTTTGCTAACCCGACTAAATTTGTTGGCCCTGTATATACAGAGCAACGAGCTAAAGAATTAATGGCTCAAAGCACAATGCAGTTTAAAGCTGATGGCGAGTACTACCGACGCGTTGTGCCTTCTCCTATGCCAAAAAGCATTGTTGAAATTCAGCAAATTGAAACTCTTCTAGATACAGAAAACCTTGTTATCGCTTGTGGCGGCGGCGGTGTTCCCGTGAGTATTGAGCAAGGTAAGAGTAGTGGCGTAGAGTGCGTAATTGACAAAGATCTTACGGCTGAACTACTGGCTGAAAAAATCCATGCCGACTTATTTATTATCTTAACGGATGGTTCGATTTTCCGTAACTATGGTAAAGAAGACCAAGCAGAAATGAAGCAAGCAACGCCTGCTGGTTTAGCAGAATTTTCATTCCCTGCTGGTTCTATGGGGCCAAAAATTGATGCCGTTTGTAAATTCGTTGAAGCTGGCTTGGGTAATGCGGCGATTGGTTCATTATTTGATTTAGATAAAATAATCACCAATGAAGCTGGCACTCTGATAACGAAAGGCGAAGGTATTGTTTATTACTAATATTATCGAGTGATAAATACCACTAATATAAATTATATTACAAGCCTCTTATTTAATTATAATGAGGCTTATTTTATTAGGACCGTTTAATGCTAGATGAGATAAATATTCATAAAATTGGAAATTAAACCTAAAAATAATGAATACATAATATCTTTAAATATACCCAATCGTAATTATAACGTAATTTAATCTAAATAACGTTTCCAGTTCATTAAAAAACAATTCAATACGTTCACATCGGTGCATTCGCATCCGCTTGACTCTCTGGCATCGCATCAATAAAGGCGGGTAACTGGTTACACTCCTCAACAATCGAGTTAATCAGCGGATAAGGCGACATATCAACATCAAAGCGCAACGCGTTATAGGCTTGCGGCACTAAGCAAATATCAACAATACAAGGGGAGTCAGTGAGGCTATACACTGAATCGCCATGTGTTTTTCGGTGTTTGGCCAGCTTCTCTTCTAACGCTGAAAACCCTTGGCTCATCCAATAGTGAATCCAATCCATTTTCACCTCTTGCCCGCATGATAATCCTCGCTCCAAATACTGCAACACACGCAGATTATTAAGAGGGTGAATTTCCATCGCAATGTCCTGAGCCATCGCTAGCGCTTGATAGCGCAGTGGTGTTTGCTCAGGGATTATCGAGGCTTCTCGGCTGCTCTCACACAAATAGTGTTCATCGAGATATTGAAGAATAGCCAGCGACTGATTGAGTTGAACGTCACCATCCACCAGCACTGGCACTAATTGGCTGGCATTGAGCTCGCGATATTGTGGATCATGTTGCTCGCCGCCATTACGCACCAAATGCACCGATTTCGACTCATAGTTGAGTTGCTTTAGGTTCAATCCAATACGCACTCGATAGGCTGCGGACGAGCGCCAGTAACCGTAAAGTATAATGTTCTTGTTCACGATGCTCTCGCTCATACAGCAATCCTATTATGTGGATTACAGCGCTCGATACTGGCTCACTTTTTGGTCTATCGCGCCAAAAATAGAATCACCCGCCGCATCAAACATCTCAAGCTTGATCGAGTCACCAAACGACATGAATTGAGTCGACGGTTTACCATCTCGAATCGTCTCAATCATTCGCACTTCGGCAATGCATGAATAACCCACACCGCCTTCGGCAATTGAAGTGCCGTGGTCAGTGCCCTGCTTATTGGAAACCGTGCCTGAACCGATAATCGCGCCTGCCGACAGTGGGCGAGTCTTCGCGGCATGCACGACCAACTCTGCAAAATTGAAGGTCATATCCACGCCCGCATTCGGACAACCAAAAGGCTGGTCGTTGTAGGTCGATATCAACGGTAGATGCACCTTGCTACCTTTCCATTGATCGCCAAGTTCATCAGGTGTGACGGCAACCGGAGAAAACGCCGAAGACGGTTTAGACTGGAAGAAGCCAAAGCCCTTCGCAAGCTCAGCGGGAATCAAGCCACGCAGTGACACGTCGTTCACCAACATCAGTAAACGAATCGAATCATGCGCTTGTTTAGCGCTAGCACCCATTGGTACGTCACCAGTTACAATCGCGACTTCTCCTTCGAAATCTATACCCCACTCATCGCTGGCAAATTCGATGTTGTCACGAGGGCCGATAAAGGCATCTGAGCCGCCTTGATACATTAATGGATCGACCCAGAAACTTTCTGGCATTTCAGCACCACGCGCTTTACGCACCAGTTCAACGTGGTTGACATATGCACTGCCATCAGCCCATTGATATGCGCGTGGCAGAGGTGATTCACAATACTGAGGTGCAAAGACTTCACTGCCTGTCACATGCCCATTATTTAACGAGGTGTATAACTCTTCTAACTGAGGAGCAACGCTGTCCCAGTTATCCAATGCTACCTGCATGGTTGGCGCCAGATGCATCGCATGGAAGATTTCAGTGGCAGGTACACACTGTTTGAGATCTTTGCTCACGATCATCAATAGACCATCGCGAGTGCCATTTTTCTTGGTTGCTAATTTCATCCTTGTCCCTTACTTCTTATCGTCAGCCATGGTTTGAGAACCTGTCTCTTGCAAACCAGTGTCTTGCCAACTGTAGACATATTCTTTGTTCTCAACACTGTCGAGTTCGTCAGAGAACTGCAGCGCATGGCGAGTATCGATCATCACCGCCACTTCATCGGTAAACTTCTTCTTGTGCGCTTGCCCAGCCTTGAACGCCTTTGGGTGAGGCCCATGAGTGAAGCCCGCCGGATGGAAGGTCACCATGCCCGCTTCAATGTTGTCGCGACTGAAGAAGTCACCAGCGTGATAGAACAATACTTCGTCGTAGTCATCATTGTTGTGGTAGAACGGCACTTTCAACGCCCCAGGATCGCTCTCAATCGGACGTGGCACAAAGGTACACACCACAAATCCTGCGCCAACAAACGTCGTGTGCGCTGAGGGTGGCAAGTGGTAGCGATGCGACATCAGCGGTCTGATATCGCGCCAATTCACTTTCACCACGGCCAAATCACCATGCCAACCAATTGCATCCAATGGATTGAATGGATAGGTGATCACGCTGACTTTGTCGTGACGCTTCACCTGAACCTGAGTCTGGTTTTCTGAATACTGAGCGCGGAATTGATCATTGATTGAAGGGATGTCGAGCACCGCAGGGTCAAACACCGCGTGATTACCGACCATGCCTTTCTCTGGCAGGGAGTAAGCCGCATCTGTGTTCTCGATCATCAAGATGAACATAGGCTCACTTGGCTCTAAACGCCAGTTGGTCGAGCGCGGGATCATCACGTAATCCCCTTCACTCACCGCTAGATGACCATAGTCACAATAGAGATCGGCGCTGCCTTGGTGAATGAACAGCAGCTCATCGCCATCAGAGTTACGCACTAAGAAATCCATCTTCTCATCCATGCGCCATACACGGATTTTGCAGTCCGCGTTGTGCAAAAGATGAGGCACCGCCCAAGGGGTTATCTGGCTGGCTTTTTCCACCAGCGTAAAATCAAAAGCGCGAGGGCGTAAATCGCCCTCCCACTCCGACCAACCTGTTGGGGCATGCTGGTGATGAAAGTGAGCCGCAGGGCCGAAGAAACCACTCCGACCCGCTTCTCGCTCATAAATTGCCTCTTCGGGAAAATCGGCGTGCGCTTGTTTAGAGCACACCCCCTCCCGATGAGGAAACGAGATCCATTTATGCATCGTCTAATACTCCTCGACGAATCTGGTCCTCTTCAATCGATTCAAACAACGCCTTGAAGTTACCTTCGCCAAAGCCTTCGTTGCCTTTACGCTGAATGATTTCAAAGAACACAGGCCCGATTACCGTCTGCGTGAAAATTTGCAGCAAGATGCCATCTTTGGTCGGCGCACCATCAATCAAAACACGTAGGTCGCGCAGCAGATCGGTGTCTTCGCCGTGGCCTTTAACGCGCTGATCGACTTTATCGTAGTAGGTGTCAGGGGTTGGCATAAAGTCCATGCCGCGATCGCGCAGAGTTTTCACGGTTTTGTAGATGTCATCCGTGGATAACGCGATGTGTTGGATACCTTCGCCGTTGTATTCACGGATGAACTCTTCGATTTGTGATTTGTCGTCGGAAGACTCATTGATTGGGATACGGATCTTGCCACACGGAGAGGTCATGGCGCGGCTCACAAGGCCCGTCAGTTTGCCTTCAATGTCGAAGTAGCGAATCTCGCGGAAGTTACCAAGGCGCTCATAGAACCCAGACCACACGTCCATGTTGCCTTGTTTAACGTTGTGCGTGAGGTGGTCGATTTCGAACAAACCAACATTGGCTTCGGCCATACGCTCTTCCGCATCGTCATAGAATCGGAAATCGACGTCATAGATACTCTGCTTGCCATAGCGATCCACAAAATAGAGCAGGCTCTCACCGATGCCGTAAATAGCCGGAATGCTCAGTTCCATCGGCCCTATTTCTGTTTTGTACTCTTCACCACCGCCCTTGAAAGCTTGCTCCATTGCAGCCGTTGCTTCGTTGACACGAAAAGCCATGCCACATACCGATGGACCATGTACCTTGGCGAACGCTTCTGCTTGGCTGTGTGGCTGTTCATTGACGATAAAGTTGATGTCACCTTGTCGATACAGCCAAGCCTCTTTTGAGCGGTGCTTGGCGACCTCAGCAAAACCAAGTGACACAAACAACGCTTTAAGTTGCTCAATTCCCTTGTGGTCAACGGCCGTGTATTCAACAAACTCGAATCCATCCGTGCCAAGCGGGTTGTATGTATCCACCATGAACTTTCTCCTTGTACCTATTGGTTTGTATTACGTGGTTTTTTATTACGTACTTTCTATTACGTGACTTTTTGTTACGTGCTTTCTATTACGTAAATAGATGTTGTGTGTTTTTTGTCCTTAATTAAATTTGGCCTACAAGCCGACAGATTGGAATGGATGGAAGGAAATGGGCAATAACGCTAAAACCCCGTCAATTTGTAAAATATTTGTTACACGCGAATTGCTAAAACAAGAAAGTGAGTGCTATCAAGGGATTGAAGAGTGGTGGTTTGATTTACAGCAGAGGAATAGATGTTATTGAATTGTTACATTAGAGCTTTATCAGCTAAAACAGAAAGAGATAAGTGTATGTTGAACGCAAAAAGAGCATCACAAAACAGGTGATGCTCTTTTAAAAAGCTTCATATCCCAACGGTATTCTCATGGGATGAGATATCAAACCTAACCCATTACTTTAATGGTTGGGGATCAAATGGAGGTTGTTTCTCTTGTGAGCACGTCATCAATTCAAGCAATCATAGAACGAGATTTTTTCAAACGAAATGAAAGCACGGAAATTAAACTGATAAGCACCAATAACCCGGTACCGGCACCACTACGTTCAACATCTTCAGCGCTATCATCACTTCTTTCAGCGATGTCCTCACTTGTTGCTCCAGATATCGGGATAAGTTTCACTGCCACCACCCTCTCGTCACCCACTCCATCATTACAATAAGCAAAGTGCGCGGTTGAATCATAAGCCATAGAAGAGGAGCTACTTTCACTCGCAAAACATTGTATTGCCGTCCCGGAGATAACGCCCGCGTCATTAATGTCGGTTGCGTCCAATATTCTAAAGTGGTTGTTGGCATCACTGTAGTCTCCGCCATTGGTCAGATCGTCTAACCACCAAGCTTGATCATTATATCTTGCACGTTTATCGGCATCGGTTCCGGTGTCGTTATAAGGAAAAATGAAGCCGCGATGCCTTCTTTCATGGCCGTCTACTTCAGAGTGAGTTTCCGCATCAACATAGCCAACGATTTCATTGTAGTTATTGATCTCACTTGCTTTTCCCTCTGCACTGTCAAAGAAAATGTCTTCACCTAAACTTGCGAAGAATGTGGCTGTTGGCGTTGTGTCATTCGCATCAGCGACAAACATACGATTGTCTGACACACGATCCGACGGATAATCACCATCTCGTTTTGCATAACCAATAACCACCATGTTTTCATTAATATCTGTTGCGACAGAATTACTGTGAATGTATGAATCACTCACTTCTACCGTCGCATTAGCGATAAATGTAGTCGTCCAAGCATTTTCCGAAACGCTGAAATTTGACGTACTGCTTGGCCTAAACACAGCTGCCTGCATAAGAAAGTTATCGGAATCATCTAGCTCTGTATTGTAACCAACTAAAACAGGATAAGAGCTATATGTCCCTCTAGATGAAATCGTTGCAGCCCTCACACTCGCCTGTGCTGAAGCTTCATCATCGTTGTAAGAGTAATAGCTCGAACTGGTTTCCCAATCAGATACTGCAAAACGGTTTCCATCATCATTGGGGCCATTCGCATCGGTTATATTCCAGACAAAAGCTCGATTAGCAAAAGCAAAGTTCTGACACTCTGGATATAAAGCAGGCTCAATATCTTCATCGATACAATTATCTAGATCCTCTGCATCACTGTCGGATGTGTACGGAGAATCATAATCTTTATACTCATCACTGTAATAAAAAGTCGCAACGGACGCACTTCCGACCACATAGCTTTCCCCTCCATAACTGAAAGAATCAAAAGCCATCGTTCGTCCCATTTGGGAGATTATATTCGCTTCGCTGTCAGCATCGCTGATCGTAATACTGGTATCGGCTTCAGGTTGGAGAACCGTAAATTCAGTGCCTGTATCGTAGTAACCACGCTGCCTATACAACTGAATATATTGGTTGTTATAGCTGTAGTAACCACTGCTGGTGTTACCAAGAACAAAACCATTCTCGTCAACTTTAGTGATGACCTTCTCCTCTGTTCCATCAACAAAGGAATAACTATAACTGCTCACATCAGGTGGGTTACTACCGACATCCGGGATCTCACTTAACGAGTAAGAGTCATAAAAAGCCGTGGAATTCGTCTGATAGCTCAGCTCGTAATATGCATCACGCTCATTTTTCAAGCCTCCAATACCAGCATCCTCATCGCCATACCACAACAAAGAACTCCAAGCTTCACAAGTCGCGTAGCCAAGTTCGCTCGTGCAGTAGCTATAGATATCGTCATAATCTAAATAGTAGAACGTGTTATCGATACCAAAGGAGACCTCCTCTTTAAAGGAAAAACCTGGTTCTGCGTTCTGAGCTTCCCCTGCGAATGCGTAATCGGTGTCACCACAACTGGTACTAAAGCAATCCGTTGTACCAAGCTCTGGTTCAACTGCGACCCCATACACCGATTCCGTTTCTACTGGTGATTCCTCTAAAACCACCCTATAAAGCGCAGCGTTACTATAAGAAGCAACCAACAACGTAGAAGAGACAACGACTGATTTTTTTACCATTGCCTTCATTCTACGGCTCCTAAAAAATAATCCATTTCAATACCAACGATAGCTTTCTGCCTTTATTGCTAAAGGCATTAAATTCATGAGTTCAATAGTGGACTAGGATAAAAATAGAAAATGTGGGAACTATGTAGAAACAATGGAGGTTTAAACAACCTGACTTGATGATCGGATGCTCTTTTAAAGTTAAGCGCTAACTTTCATCTCCTAGATTTATCCATTTTCTCTGCTAATTTGATCGCTAACCTATTTGCGTCAAAGAAATACACTTATATTTGGTTACGAATAGGAATTAAATTATGAACAAAATCACGACAGCATTACTTTTACTGACATCGACATTCGCGCTTCAAGCGTGCGCTGAAAGCCGAGAAGGCCCAAGAGAAATGCCAAGCTTTGAAGAAATGGATGCAAACGGTGATGGCGAATTACAATTAGAAGAGCTCAGAGGTCCACTCGCCGATGACTTTGATAAACTAGACGCAGATGGAAGCGGTGGCCTATCGGAAGAGGAAGTTCCGCCACCACCACCAAGACGTCAATAACTGTTAGAGGGTTATCCTAAGTAGTGATAATTCAACGCGAGCTGGTGGGGTATAGCACCCTGTCAGCTCGCTATTCGTTTCTAACAAAAGAGTGCTTATAGATGGCCTAAGATGAATAAAGAAATCAATGTCCATATTTCCCACACGATCGGGGACTAATATCGGTTTATCTCATTTTATTGTCTTAACTCACTCTATCGTCTTAATTCACTTTAATTTCTGGAGAGAACGTGCGCATATCAATTTTCACCAAACTGTTTGTTTCAATACTAATGGTGTGCGTGACCATGCTCTTTGTACTGACCTATTTTATTAACTCCAGTTTTCAAAGAGGGCTCCAAGATTTCACAAATAATAATGAGATTGCCCTAGCTCAAGAACTCGCCAATAACTTAAAGCAATATTACTCACCTTCCGAAAAATGGAGGCGGCTAGAGCGTGAACCACATTTAATCGCCAGTAGCATTGGCGGCCCCTCACGACCACATCCTCGTGACAGACACCCATCGCCACCACCATTAAGAGAGCCGGAAGCGCCAGACCTTCAACCTATTTGGCAACGACTCAACATTTTAGATCAAAACGGGCGAGCCATAATTGGACCGCCTGAAAACCTACATCACCTTGAAGATGGTCAGCATCAAGCGCTAGTCGAAATAACACGGGATGATCAAGTTATTGGGTATATCTCCATCGTTCAGATGGATGAAATATCAGGGCCTTTGGCAGAAAGCTTTTTCAAACAACAAACGACGCATGTAAGCACTATCGCATCGATTACTGTGTTGCTTTCATTCCTTATCTCTTTGTTTCTTGTTAGGCGATTTTTGAAACCATTGCGTGCTTTGTCGAAAGGTGCCAAATCTATCGAAAATGGCGATCTCGATTTCTACATTGAAAAAAGCGGCAATGATGAATTGTCCGATCTCATCGGAATATTCAACGGTGTTGTCGAGACACTAAGAAAACAGAAAACACTTAGAGAACAGTGGTTATCGGATATTTCACATGAACTTAGAACGCCTATCACCGTGCTGAGAAGTGAACTAGAAGCGCTACAAGACGGTATTCGATCACCTGAGCCAAAATACATCGACTCGTTACATCAACAAATCATCACGTTGGGTCAACTCGTTGAGGATCTTCACCAACTCTCCCTGTATGACATCGGATTTAACCTTAATGTTAAAAACAACGTTGATATACATAAACTGATTGATTCTGTGATCGTTCAAAACTCGATCCGTTTAGAACAGAAAAACATCACATTAACAAAGCACTATGACCATTCGGTCCAACTGTTTACCTCGTGTGATGAGAGATTACTGACACAACTGTTTGTGAATCTGTTAGAAAATAGCGCGCGATACACTGGCGATAATGGGCATGTATCGATAGATGTTACCGACATTAGTGATAGTATTATTATCAACGTTGAAGACAGTGATCCAGGTGTACCTGATGCATCACTTCCGCGTTTGTTTGAGAGGCTTTACCGCGTTGATAAATCGCGCAGTCGCTCAAGTGGCGGTTCTGGGCTTGGCTTATCTATCTGTAAAAATATCGTTGAAGCGCACCAAGGACACATTACTGCCGACCACTCAGAATTGGGTGGACTACGAATCATCATAGCGTTACCAAAGGAAATAAAATCGTGATTTTAGTCGTCGAAGATGAGCCTGCATTAGCAAGTGTACTGTGTGAGTACTTAGAGCACTCTGGCCTTGAAAGTCATCATATTATCGATGGTAACCTTGTCATTGACTGGGTAAAACAAGCATCGCCTAAACTCATTATTCTCGACCTAATGCTACCCAACAGAGACGGGTTGGATATTTATCGAGAGCTGAGAACGTTCAGTGACATCCCTGTGGTTATGGCGACAGCTAAGGTCGAAGAGATTGACCGACTCGTTGGGCTTGAATTGGGTGCAGATGATTATATATGTAAGCCGTACAGCCCGAGAGAAGTGGTCGTGAGGGTGAAAAATATTTTGCGCCGTTCCAACAAGCCCCAAACCACGTCAACAACGAACGCCATTGATATTGATGAATTGAGTATGACCGCCGTCCTATGTGGTATTAAGCTAAGTTTAACGCCAGCTGAGTTTCGGCTTTTGCACCTTCTCTATCAAAATGTTGGCCGCATTTATAGTCGCGATCAATTGATTGATAAAATCTACGACGATAGAAGAATAGTCAGTGATCGCACTATCGATAGCCATATTAAAAACTTACGCAAAAAAATGGTCTCGATAAATGAAAAATGTGACTACATCAAATCCATTTACGGGATAGGTTACAAACTAGAAATAGAATAATACGAATCAAAAAGCCGCTTTCATCAGCGACTTTTTTCGTTCTAAAGCGAACATAACTCAAAGATGGGATCAGCGTTAATCCCAGTCGACAATCGACCAATTCGGTTGATCGGCTATTGCTTTTAAACGCGGACACGGATTCACCAGATAGGCAAAATCAGCGTGTTCACACAAAGGTAAGTCATTGATTGAATCGGTATAAAAGTGGATGTCTGAGTAATTGGTTTCTTGCTTATCTAACCACTCTTTTAAGCGAGTCACTTTACCTTCTCGGTAACTTGGCACACCTAAGATTTCAGACGTAAAACGACCTTGGCTTTCTACTAAGTCGATACCGAGTGCATTCTCGATACCCACCTTACGACCCACGGCTTCTACTAAGAAAGTCACGCTAGCAGAGATGATCAACATATCGATGTTGTCGCGATCTAGCTGCTCAATCAAGGGTTTCGACTGCTTGAACTGTCTAGGCAAAATATAGTGCTCGACACACTCTTCGACCAATGCTGTAACTTGCTCTGTTGGCATATCGGCTAAAGGCTGCATGGAGAATGTTAGGTAATCTTCCATGTTCAGTTTACCTTCCGAATACAGGCCCATTAAGCGCTTATCTTCTTCGATAAAGTTAGGCGCTGTGGCAATGCCCTTTTCAACCAAGAACTCATTCCAAAGCATCGCTGCGTCAGCATTGATCAGGGTTTCATCCATATCAAATACATACAAAGGTTTGAACATCTTAGGCTCTCACGGGTTGAATTTCGTTAAGGTTAAACAGGAGTTCAAGTTGGCTGCCATTGGCCAACAGTCGTTCAGAGGAACGGTTAAGTAGGTCGACCGTTAATTCGCACTCATCAACGTCCACTTGGTAGCGAATCACGTTACCCAGCAGCTGGTGGTTGCGAATAGTGCCCGTTTTCGGCGCAGAGATATGTTCGCCATATTGTCGGCCTTGCTCTTTCACATAGATAGACTCAGGACGAATCGCCACTTTCCATTCGGTTTCAATATTGAATAGTTGTTTGGCTTTGTTCGCTTGCACCAGATTGTAGTGCCCCATGAACCCCGCCACGAATTCATTGGCAGGTTGAGTGTAGATCTCTTCGGGTGTGCCGGCTTGCACGATCTCGCCTTTATTCATCAAGAAGATACGGTCAGACATGATCATCGCCTCTTCTTGATCGTGGGTCACGAAGATCGTGGTCAGGTTCATCTCTTTTTGAATATCTCGGATCTGTTGGCGTAGGTGTTTGCGGATCTTCGCATCCAACGCTGAAAGCGGCTCATCCAACAACAAAATACGCGGTTTGACCACCAAGGCTCTTGCCAAAGCCACACGCTGACGCTGACCGCCTGATAGCTGATGCGGGTAGAACTTCTCTTTGCCCGTTAAATCCACCAGCCCAATCACTTTCGCGACTTCGCGCTTAATCTCGTCAGCAGCAAGCTTTTTCATCTTGAGGCCAAACGCAATGTTGCCTTCAACCGTCATGTTCGGGAACAGCGCATAAGATTGAAACACCATGCCGATGCCTCGTTGTTGCGGGACTTGGTGAGTAATCTCTTCGCCGTTAACCCAGATCTCGCCACCATCCACAGGATTTAAGCCCGCCAAACTGCGCAGCAGCGTTGATTTACCGCAGCCACTCGGGCCAAGCAGAGTAATGAACTCACCCTTATCGATGGAAAATTCAATGTCTTCAAACACCGTATTATCACCAAAGCGCTTGGTGAGGTTTTTCGCATTTACATAACTCATTATTTGGTTCCCTGGCTGAAACGACTTGCCAACCAAGTCAGTAAGAAAATAAACAGGAAGTACGTCATCACAAGGGCTGACGTAAAGTGACCACTGGTTTGACGCATGTTGTATAGGTAAATTTGCAGTGTCTCATAGCGTGTTCCTACTAAAATGTTGGCGAACACGAACTCGCCCAATAGGAACGAGAACGACAAGAACAGTGACGCCATTAAGCCTTTCTTAAGGTTTGGCAGAATAATCAACAAGAATGCCTTGGTGGTGCTTGCACCTAATAGGTGTGCTGCGTCCATCAAGTCATGCAAGTTAATCGCTTCAAAGCTGTTGGCAATCGCGCGA
Organism: Vibrio echinoideorum; assembly: GCF_024347455.1. Lineage (NCBI taxonomy): Bacteria > Pseudomonadati > Pseudomonadota > Gammaproteobacteria > Vibrionales > Vibrionaceae > Vibrio > Vibrio echinoideorum. The sequence continues at coordinate 1,927,092 of NZ_AP025484.1, read as the reverse complement.
TACATGAATGGCAGCGCGATGGTGAAATAGGTGCCAATCAAAATCCACGGCGTGCCTATCAGTGAGATTTCGCTGTCTGCATACAATTGAAGTAAACCAACCGATGACACCACAGGCGGCACCGCGAACGGCAGTAAGATAAGGATATTCATTACCTTGTCGAGCTTCGGGAAATAGTAAAACACCACGAAAATTGCAGGTAGAACCAACACCACACTCAATGACAGTGCCGCCACGCAGATAAACAGTGAACGACCAAAGGCTTGCAAGAAGCGAGGATCCGTCAACAGGTTGATGTACCAATCCAACGTGAAGCCATCCGGCAGGATCGTTGCGCCCCATCGAGAAGAGATCGAGTAGATAAAGGTCGCTAAGATCGGGATCATCATGATGCCGACAATCGAATAGACAACCGTTTTGTGAAAGCGAGTATTGACGGTGTTCATTACTTTCTCTTCCCTGCGTAGCTTTTGCTGATCAGCCATTGGTTAATCACGGTAATAAAGGCCAGCATCGCCATCAGAATTACGGAGATTGCTGCGGCTAGGTTAGGCTCTAAGAACAAGTCGCCCGATACCAAGCTCGCGATACGAATCGTAATCACATTGTAGTTGCCCGAGGTTAACGCATACACGCTCGCATACGCGCCAATCGCGTTAGCAATCAAGATGATAAAGGTGCCAAGCAGGGCAGGCGACAACACAGGAAGCGCTATTTTGGTCCAGTATTGCCAGGTTCTCGCGCCAAGTAGTGCCGAGGCCGCTTGCCAGTCATCACTCAAGGCATCGAACGCTGGATAAAGCAACAACACCGCCAATGGGATCTGGAAGTAGATGTAAATCGCCAGCAAGCCCCACTTTCCATACAAGTCAAAATCGCCCAATAGCCCGTACTGCTTTAGCAGCAAGGTGATTGCACCGTTTGTGCCAAGGATGATGATGAAAGCGAAAGACAACGGAACACCAGAAAAATTACTGCTCATGTTGGTGAAGGCAATCACCGCATCGCGGATTTTAGAATCAACACGGCGCAGTGAAGAGACCAACAGAGTCGCAATCGCCAAGCCAACAATGCTCGACCAAATCGACAGCCACAAACTGTTGCCGAAGGCCTGCATCATGAAAGCAGAATCGAAGACTTCGGCGTAGTTTTCGAGAGAGAGCTCGTCGTCATAGAAGAAGCTATTAATCAGCACCCAAACCATAGGTGCCAGTTGGAACAGGTAGAAAAACAGTGCGAAAGGCGCAAGCCACAAAGCGGGCTTGAAGCGTTGAAACAAAGATTTGGTTTTGGGTTTAAGCGCAGCGCCATCGCTCTGCATGATTACAGAACTGCTCATAGGGCCAACAATTCCTGAGTGTAAGATTTATCGTGTTCAAGGTTGAGTAACTGACACACGCTGCCGCAGATGTCGGTCTGTTTCACTGAACATTCTTGGTGTGTGAACTTATCGCCAATCACAAAGAAGGGTACTTCGCGTTCTTCAGGAAAAATGCCACCGTGAGACAAGTCATTGTTCATGCCGTGGTCACTGGTGATGATCACCTGATAGCCATCATCTACCCACTTCTCAAGGTAATTCGACAGGTAGATATCCGCGCCACGAGCACTGTTACGGTACTGGCGAGAATCCAGCCCATACTTGTGCCCCATGTCGTCAATGTTCATTGGGTGAATCAGTAAGAAATCAGGTTGATGAGTGACGCGCAGATGCTCTGCATCCAAGAACAAGGCTTCATCTGGGTAGTGGTCCCAATGGTAGAAACAACCATGTTGGATGTTCATGCTTTCATCGTTGGTGAAACGGTCGCGTACGGCATCAAATGGCGCTCGATTATAAAGCTCGCTCACCCAGTGATAGGCCGCTGCAGCCGTCACTTTGCCTTGCGATTTAGCCAAGCTAAAGATCGACTCGTGATTCGACAAGCGCACGATTTGATTGTTAACGATGCCACTATCAACAGGGCGAACTCCCGTTAAAATGCACTCATACAGTGGGCGTGACATAGATGGCAGTTCACATTGCACAGGATAAAGCGTGGCACGCAGCTTATTTTTTTGCGTGCTCATGTTTTGCAAGTTGCTCTGTTTATTGTGCAAATCGCCTTGGTTGCTTTGCGAATCGCCCTGTTTTGTCTGCATATCACTTAGTTCTAGAAGACCGTTCAGGTAGCCCATGCAATCACGGGCTACCTGATAGTTCAGTCCATCTAGAACAACAAGGATAACCTTATTGCTCATGGTCTATTCTCTATTGCTTGTTTTGAATACGGATTATTGCTGGTGAATCAATACACTTTCTTGCCATTGACGTGGCAGGCGACGTGCTGATTTTTCCCATGCTGAGAAGTCAGTCACTGGGTGAACGTTGCTGTATTCATCGTTTGAGATCAGCTTGTCTTGTACTGATTTAGGCAGCGTAATGTTGCTACGGATTGGACGTGCGTAACCTTCTGCTAGGTTGATTTGGCCTTGGTCGCTAAAGATATATTCACGAGCCAACTTCGCCGCATTCGGGTTTTGCGCGTATTTGTTGATGATGGTGGTGTAACCAGAGATCACCGAACCATCTTGTGGAATACTCACCGTGAAACGCTCACGGTCAATCGTGTCGCGGTAGTTCAGTGCATTGAAGTCCCACATGATTGCCACTTCCACTTCACCTTTTTCAAGGTTCGCGATGCTTGGGTCTGTGTAAGACAGACGGCCTTGCTTCGCTAGCTCGCCAAAGAATTTAATCGCCGGCTTTAGATTTGACTCGTCACCACCGTTAGCAAACGCAGCCGCTAGAATCGCGTTGTTTGCTTGCGCTGCTACGCCAACATCGCCCACTGTTACTTTGTAGTCACCTTCTAGTAGATCACTCCAAGTTTTCGGCGCATCTTCAACAAGGTTATTGTTTGAGATGAACGAGATAGTACCGGTGTAAGCCAGAGCCCAGTGACCATCTTTGTCTTTCGCCCAGTCTGGAATATCATTCCAAGTGGTTGGTTTGTATGGCTGAGTGACGTTTTTCTTCACTGCCACACGTGCAAATGCGAAACCCACATCACCAATATCAGCGGTTGCGTTTTTCTTCTCTGCTTCAAATTTCGAGATCTCTTGCGCTGAGCTCATGTCAGTATCCTGATGCTTCAAACCGTAGTTTGCTTTCAGGTCTGCCCATGTGCCTTTCCAGTTTGCCCAACTGTCTGGCATACCCACACTGTAAACCGCACCTTCTTTTTGAGCGGCTTTTACCAGTGATTCAAGATCGGCATCCTTTGCCATCGCTGGCATTGAAAGTGTTGCCGTTATTAGCGTCGCACCTATTAGCTTTGTAGGTGAACCCATCAGTTTTCTTGGCGATACAGTTGAACGGCTAAGCAAAGTTTTCATTGTCTCTATCCCTCTGGACTAGATCAGTAAGTTCGTTTTGTATGCTATCGCCGGAGTGTGACGCTTTCGCGCAAGTTATTTGACAGTTAGGATGCATTTGTGTGGCAGTTATATTTCACTTATATGACAGTAAGCCTTTGTTTACTGTCACATTCCTGTTAACTCCGTGGTTTACCTTATTGAGCACACGAACTTATGGACTAGATCAGTAATGAGAACATTGGGTACAGGGCAATCAGGGACACAGCTAGGCAGAATTAAGGCGAGCATCAGAGAACAACTTCAATCTGGCATCTTCACCGAAGGGCAAAAGCTGCCATCCGAAAGAGAGCTCAGCGAGCTATTTTCCACCACACGAATCACACTCAAAGATGCGTTGGTGTCGTTAGAAACTGAAGGCCTCATATACCGAGAAGAGCGCCGAGGTTGGTATGTGTCGCCCGAACGAATTCGCTATAACCCATTGTCGCGTTCTCACTTTCATCAAATGATTCGTGAACAACACCGTATCGCAGAAACCAGACTGCTGAGCACCCGTACAGAGATGGCCGCTGGCGCTTACGCCAAAGCATTAGAAATAGAACAGATCACCCCGATACACGTGATTGAGCGATTGCGATTTATTGATGGCAGAGCGGTACTGTTCGTTGAAAACGTCTTGAAAGCGCCACTGTTTGAAAAGGTGTTGTCAGAAAACCTCACTATGTCGCTGACAGGTATCTACCGAGAAAAATACGGCTACGAGACCCAACGCTCTCGCTTTGATGTGATTCCCACTTCTGCCCCTGCCCATGTCGCCAAGGCATTGAATTTGGCAGAGGGCCAGTCTGTTCTTAAGATCTGCCGAGTGAACTACAAACAAGATGGTGAGTTAATGGACTGCGAACTGGAATACTGGCGACCCGATTCTGTGGTGATCCATATTGATAGCATTGGGTAATGCTGTGCCTGCTTGAGAGAAGAACCCCACACATACAAAAACTCCGACTGATTAGGTCGGAGTTTTTAACGGTCGAGCCTTGAAGTTGTGCAAGCCATCTAGCTCATGAATCGAGCTTAAGGAACTGTCTTACCCTTGATGAATCTGGGTTAGTGAAAAACTTCTCTGGGTTGGATTTTTCAATCAATATACCCTTCTCAAGAAACACCACTTGATCCGACACCTGACGCGCGAATTCCATCTCATGAGTCACCACTACCATGGTGTAACCCTCTTGCGATAGCTTCTTCATTACCAGTAACACCTCTTCGACCAATTCAGGGTCGAGCGCGGAGGTTGGCTCATCAAACAGCAACACATCCGGCTCCATCGCGAGCGCCCTAGCAATAGCGACACGTTGCTTTTGTCCACCCGATAACATACTTGGATAACTCTCTAGCTTGTGAGACATGCCAACCTTATCAAGTTGCTTACGAGCCATCTCCTCTGCGTCAGATTTCGCTATCTTCTTAACATGAACCAGCGCTTCCATCACGTTTTGCAACACGGTGAGATGCGGCCATAAGTTGAAGCTTTGAAATACCATGCCAAGGCGCTCTCTGAGTTTCGCTAACTCTTTGTATTTGAGAGGTTTACCCGTTTCAGAGTTGATCCCAATGCGTTCATCACCCATAAAAATCGTGCCGCGCTCTGGCTGCTCTAGCCAATTCATGCAGCGCAATAACGTCGATTTGCCCGACCCTGACGAACCGAGAATACTGACCACATCGCCTTTGTTGATAGTGAGGTTGATGTCTCGTAATACTTCGATGCCATCAAACTGTTTCGACAAGTTTTCAATGTTGATGATCGTCTCACGCTCTTCCAACAGTGGCTCGCACTCAATCACTTCCAAACTCACTCCCAAAGAGGGGTTAATCGGTGCTTCTGTTTCAATAATCTCTGATTGTTTAAGCATGGCTAAGCCCTCTAAGTTCAACTTTGGTTTGGATTCGTTTGGTGATGGTTTCAAGTGCAATACTCACAGCCCAGTAGAGCGCGATAGCAATGATGAACGCATTCAATGGGATAAAATATGTGGATTGAATACTGTTAGCTGCCGCAGTAATTTCAGCGACCGTAATAATGCTGAGAAATGCGGTGTCTTTTAAGCAGATGATGAGTTGGTTAGTGATCAGAGGAACCGACTTGAACAAGACATTAGGAGCAATAACTCGGGTGAAGGTTTTCAGCTTAGAAAAGCCATAAGCGTGCGCTGCTTCGATGTAACCAGGCTCTAAACCTTTACGCACACCGCGGAAAATCTCACAGAAATACGTACCATGATAGAGACTGAGCGCTATGATTCCCGCTGTCACTGCGTCCAATCGAATACCAACCTGAGGCAAACCGTAATAGAGCAGGTAGGCTAAGATCAGAAACGGTAAAGTACGCATCATGCCGATCAAACTGTTGATGGTGTACTTAACACCGAGTCTCGAGTTTTCGAGACAGTACAACAAACCAATACCTATGACGAAACTCAAGATTGAAGACGAGACAAAAAGATAAAACGTGGTCACAAAACCAGAAGCAAACAGCTCTTTTTGTTGCCAGATAATATTCCATTCTTCCATATTTACTCCTTAAATTTACCTACGAGACAACACTTCAATACGCAGATAAATCGTGTTTCTGACCAAATAGTCGCCATTGAACAAGCAGTAGTCTCGGATCAAGCAGTACTCACGGTTCAAGTAGTGATAGCGACTCAACCTTTACCGCTTCAGACGATGAATGATTCAAACAATGACGGCGGAAACTGATTACTGCTGCGACTGATTACGGCTGAAGATAGTTGGCTCTGTTCTCAGCCACAGATTGCAATTTCACCAATACCCCGATGATCAACATGTACAAGACACCCGCACACAAAATTGGTCCCAAAGGCTCATAGGTCACAGCTGAAATTCGATTCGTTACTCGGGTTAAATCAACAATACCAATCACCGCGATGGCAGGGCTGCCTTTGATTAAGAACGACATCTCATTGACCAGTGCAGGTAGGCTCATGATCACCATTTGTGGGAACATGATTCGGCGAAAATAAGTCAGCCGCCTCATGCCAATAGCCTCGGCTGCTTCCATTTGCCCTTTTGAAAAGTTGAGAAAGGCATTGCGCCAAATTTCCGCATTAAATGCTGAGGTGTTGAGTGTGAGCGCTAAAATGGCAGAAACGTGTTTGTCTAAATTGATGCCAAATGAGGGAAACGAAAGAAAGATAAATAGAGCCAAAGTCACCAGAGGTGTTGCTCGTGCCCAACTGACATAGATGCCCAACATTTGATCGACAAACGGGATTTTCATCATTCGAATTAAGGCAATCGCTAGCCCGATCACCACACCCAATACAATCGAGACTGCCGATATCCATGTTGTAGCCCACGCGCCCCGTAGCAGCTGTTCCCAAGCGTAATAATCCATAAACGACCTCTTTAAAAAGCGACTTCTTGCAATAGGCTTTTGCGCGAATGACAAATGGGTTAAATCGCTCTGACCCTTTTGTCATCGGCACAAACAGCGGTTAACTGTTTGTGCCAGCACGTGCTTACTGATCTACTGGACCGCTGTTAGCTTGTGATACTGATCTACTGAAGTGATGGCTTCCGAAGGAAGATGCTCGAACGATTCACCGAACCACTTCTTCTGCAGCTCTGCCATTTTCCCTGTTTGCTCTAGGTGAATGAAAAACTCAGTGAGATAAGCCAACAGCTCAGGACTCTCTTTTGGAACAGGCCAGCTTACGAAGCCAGGGCCAGATACCGCCTCACCTTTTTTAAAGAAGTTAGACTTAGATTTCACCACCTCATTAACCGAAACCACACTATTGATGACGTAGTCGATTCGGCCAATAGCTAAATCTGAATACGCTTCTGGGTACGATTGGTACTGAACGACCTTACCTAAAGATTTACCCTGTGCTTCGAGCATTTCTTCAAGCTCTGGCAGTCGTTCTAACAAAGCACTACCCGCTTGCAAGCCAACAGTTTTACCGTCTAGATCCGTCACCGTATTGATGTCGTCAGCATCCGCTCTGGTTAAGAAATAGTGCTGTGCTGAAGCGATAGGCGGCGTAAAGTCAAACACCTTCAATCGGGCGTCTGTCACGATTGCGCCCGTTAGCGCCACATCGTACTGACCCGCAGATACCGAGGCGAGCAACCCTGTCCAAGGTAAAATCTCTTGTTCAATATCGAACTTTGAATATTCACGCAGCTCATCAAGTAGATCTTTATTGATCCCCGCAGGCTTGCCTCGGTCAATGTAGTTGAATGGTGAGTAGTTATCTTCTGTCGCCACTTTCATAAAGCCTTGCTTTTCGATGGCTGAAAGTTCTGATGCTTGTGCAACACCAAAACAACCCAGCACGACGGTTGCAGCCGCTGTTGAAACCCATGCCTTCATCGTCATTCCATGTCTCATGTGCTTTCCTTATCGAGATTATTTGCCTGCCTTTACTTTATGAACGGAATGCATCTAAGACGTAGAGCCAATTTAATTTTCAGATTGGGACAGAGCCATTTTCATATAAGAGACAGAGCAATTTTCGGGTTCGAGACAGAGTAAAAAATCACCGTTGATAGTTGATATAAATTCTGGCTCATTTCTTGCTCTTTTATACAGATTGGACTGAGGTTCATTGAGAATAAGGACTGTATCTCATGGCGATAAATCACAATTGTTTCATCGAGTTTGATTCCAAAAGAAGCCTGCAAGAACAAGTACGTAGCTATTTGGTGACAGCGATATTGAATGGTATTTTTCCGGCTGAACAAGCGCTCCCATCTTGTCGTAAGCTCTCTAGCCAATTAGGTGTTTCACGCAATACTGTGTCCTTGGTGTACGACAGTTTACTCGACGATGGCTACCTGATAAGTAAACCTCGCAGTGGTTATTACTTATCAAAAAAGTATCAAAATCCGAGCGATGAAATTGACTCTAGCTTGGATCATTTTGAATCAACAGACAGCAACAATGCACCGGATTGGAGCAAACGAGTGAAGCTGCAATTAAGTCAATACCCACGAATAGTCAAACCGTCGCACTGGAGTTGCTATCAATACCCGTTTATTTTTGGCCAGCCTTCAATCAATGACTTTCCATTGGCTCAATGGCGAGAAGCGACAAGAAAAGTGACCTCAGATCCTCATGACCACCGCTGGCTGTGCGACAAAGTAGATAAAGACGTCGATATGCTGGTGGAACAAATACGTACACGGGTGCTACCACAACGAGGCATCCACGCTCAAAGTGATGAAATCCTAATTACGTTGGGCTCACAGAATGCGCTCTATCTGCTTTCAACTTTACTGATGAATGATCAAAGCCGAGTCGGCGTCGAGAACCCCGGCTATAAAGAAGCAAACCACATTTTTAATCTCTCAGGTGCGCAGTTACACCCTCATCAAGTAGATGAGCAGGGGTTAAAACTCAATGAACACTCATAGCTGTGTGACCATTTCTACGTCACTCCGAGCCATCAGGCGCCAACTGGGGTTACCATGAGTGACGAACGTCGAACTCAGTTGCTTGAGATAGCAAAGGCCAATGATGCCATCATTATCGAAGATGACTACGATGCCGAGTGCAATGTTGAGTGGAATCCAAAACCGGCACTTAAAGCTAATGATAAAGATGGCCGAGTCATTTACGTCAGCAGCTTTTCCAAACTATTGGCACCCGGCTTGAGATTAGGCTACATCGTGGCACCCGAAGAGCTGATTTATGACTTAAGAATCTTGCGCCGATTAATGTATCGACATGCACCAAGCCGTATTCAAATGGAAGTGGCACATTTTATTGAACAAGGCTATTACGACAGCTTTGTGAGGCGCTTCAGAGAGAACACGCGTCAACGTTGGAAGCTGCTCAATGATGCCGTCTTAAAGTATTTACCTGATTGCAAACGACTCGCACAAAGCGAGCAAGCCAACTCATTATGGCTACAAACACCGAGCCACATTAATAGCCAGCGACTGGCTTCACGAGCCGCACAGAAAGGGATACTGATTGAAACCGGGTATTCACACTTTATGACTAATACCGAAACGGAATCGGACTGTGAATCATTGTCAGAATATGATCCCAACTCTTATTTCCGATTAGGATTTCACGCCATCGATAAAGATCTGATCGCTCCCGGCATTAAAGAGCTGTCTGAGGTAATGAAGATTTAGCATCACTTGGGCTGTTTTACCGACGCTCTCCATGAGCATGAATTAAAAAGATAATGACGTAAAAAAGAGCATCAATTGATGCTCTTTTTAAGACCGACATAACAATCTAAAAGCCAGACGCTTAAACAAGAATGGGGAGTCCTTATCAAAGTGCCTTGGTTTCTTTATTGGTTATCTGGTTGAAGAATTAAGATGCAAGCTCACACAAAACATCATCAATGATCTTAACGCCTTTCTTTATCTCGCTTGGTTGGATAACCAAAGGAGGAGTTACATGAATACGATTATTAACAATAAAGGTTAGCAGGCCTCGTTTCGTTAGCTCCGCTTTCAATTGACCCATTTTCTCATTGCTCAATGGCGTTTTACTTTCTCGATCTTCGACCAATTCAACCGCCCAGAACATCCCTTTACCGCGCACATCACCAATCATAGGATGCAGCTCTTGAAGGCTGAGCAGAAGCGGCCCAAGAACGCTATTTCCGATATTATCTGCATGCGTAACAATGCCCTCTTGATCCATCACATCGAGCGTTGCAACGATCGAAGCCATCGCTAGAGGGTGACCAGAATACGTTAAGCCACCCATAAAGAAGTTCGACTTAAAGTACTCAACGATCGGTTCGCTGACCACCACACCACCAGCCGGAACATAACCAGAGTTAACCCCTTTAGCGAAAGTAATAAGATCCGGCACGACATTAAAGTGCTCAAACGCAAACCACTTACCCGTTCGACCAAAACCGACCATGACTTCATCAAAGATCAATTGAATACCGTATTTAGTTGCAAGCTCACGCACGCCAATAAGGTAGCCTTTCGGTGGAATTAGGAAACCCGCCGTTCCCGGAATCGTCTCTAGAATAATCGCCGCAATCGCTGTTGGCCCTTCGCATTCAATCACTCGCTCTAAATGCTGTAGGGCACGCTCACTCTCTTCTGCCTCAGTCGCCGCGTTGAATTCGCTTCGATAGAGAAATGGATTGAAGAAGTGAACGTGCCCACGGCTATACTCGTTTGGAATACGGCGAAAATCGCCCGTCGCCGCAATCGCTGTACCGGTATTTCCGTGGTAAGAGCGATAAGCAGAAAGCACCTTATCGCGTCCTGTGAACTGTCTTGCCATACGAATTGCATTTTCGTTGGCATCTGCGCCTGCGTTGGTAAAGAACACCTTCTTAAACTTGCTTGGTGCTTTAGACAAAATACGTTTAGCGGCCAAACCACGAGTGAGGTTTGCTGTCGCAGGGGCAACGGTCACCAATGAATCAGCCTGATCTTTAATGGCTTTAATCACTTGTGGATGCTGATGACCAATGTTGGTGTTAACCAATTGGCTACTAAAATCAAGGTATTCCTTACCTTCGTAGTCCCACATTTTGCATCCTTGCCCACCAGCGATAGCGATAGGTTCTGCCGCTTCTTGAATCGACCAAGAATGAAATACGCTCTTGTCGAGGTCGATAATATCTTGGTTTACAAGCTGTTCTGTTGATACTTCCATTTCATCGTCTCCATAAACAAAACTAGATTCACAACCCTCTCGCTTCAGTCTTTCTCGTCTATCAAAGCGCGAAATACGAGATTGAAAAGGCTGCGCTATCGGATGGAATAATCTTCGTCCCAAACAGAGCCCAACTCATAGTGTCAGTTTCAACAAAATCTTGGGCCAGTGAATCAGCTCAAACCTCATCCCCGATCCAATCAACAGCCTGACCCAATCCAATCGTCGATCTGGCTCTATTCAAAATTCTTAGGTGTTAATAGATTAAAAGGCAGACGAGACAAGTCTCATCGAACGCTAATTAACGCAGCAGCAATATCAAAAGCAAAGAGGTGAGCAAGAGTGGAAGTGGGATTAGCGATGACATTGATTCTGTTTGCAGGAGTAGTTCGAGGCTATTCAGGGTTTGGGTTTGCGATTATCGCAGCGCTCTCCCTCAGCTTTATCGTTCCATCATTGCAAGCAGTAATCATCGCTATCCTATTGGACTTTTTAAGTACCTTTCCTCTACTCAAGCGAAGTAAAACCACCATCAATATCCGGCTTATTGCGCCGCTGTGTATTGGCATGTTGGTTGCGGTGCCTTTCTCGCTGTATTTCATTAGCACGATATCGGAATCAGGCTTGAAGGCCTTTATCGCGATGATGTCTTTGGTCGCTGGTGCACTGATTATTTTGGATTTTCGCCTGACATGGTTACACCAGCGGCACGCATTTTGGGCAGGAGCTATATCCGGTTTCAGTATGACCGCAGCCTCTTCTGGCGGGCCTCCATTAGTGACGTATTTAATGAATCTCACTATTGAAGCCAAAGAGCAGAGAGCGACCGCCATTGTATTTTTCTTGTTGAGTTCTGCTGTTTCATTAAGCGGATTTATTTGGATAGGTGCATTCGACCAAGACACGTTTACCACAGGCTTATGGTTACTTCCGGCTGCTGTGATTGGCAATTTATTAGGCCAGAAACTGTATACATCAATACCTCACTTGCCTGCAAAAACAACGACCGCGCCGATCCTTATCGGCATGGCACTACTTATGTTAATTTCAAATTAGAAGGATTTACTTATGGATAAGATAGCGTTCATTACAGGGGCGACGTCCGGATTTGGTAAAGCAACGGCAAAACGCTTTGCAGAAGACAATTGGTCGCTCGTATTGTCGGGTCGTCGTATCGAAAGATTGCTCGACTTAAAGGAAGAATTGACGGTGCCTGTACATGTGATTCAACTCGACGTTCGAGACGCAGACGCCGTAAAAAAAGCAGTTGATTCGCTACCCGCTGAGTTTTCATCGATTACAGCGTTAGTTAACAATGCAGGCTTAGCCTTGGCACCGGAAGGCGCACCTGATGTGGATTTAAAAGATTGGCACACTATGATCGACACGAATGTCACTGGATTAGTCAATGTCACGCATGCTCTGCTTCCGAAGTTAATTGAAAGCGGTGCGGGCAGCTCAATCATCAACGTAGGCTCAATTGCTGGGCAATGGCCGTATCCAGGAAGCCATGTATATGGCGCAAGTAAAGCGTTTGTAAAACAGTTTAGTTATAACCTACGCTGCGACCTTCAAGGTACTGGTGTGCGTGTGACTGACCTTTCCCCTGGCATCGCAGAAACAGAATTTACTCTAGTGAGAACTAAGGGTAACCAAATGGCATCAGACAACCTTTACCAAGGTACCACACCACTTTCGGCAGAAGACATCGCAGAGCAGATGTTCTATATCGCAACGCTGCCTGATCACATCAACATCAACCGCGTTGAAGTGATGCCGACTCGCCAAGCATGGTCGCCGTTCGCCATCGACAGAGACTAGTTTCAAACACTCTAAAGCAAAAAAGGTGGTCTATGCTGACCACCTTTTTTATTGCATTTTAACCCAATACTCAGTATTCAAAGTCATTTAACCTAAACAATCTTCTGCTCATTTTTATTCGTGGATTCACTATCTTTAGATAAGAACCCTTCGACAATTTCTCTCAGTTTGCCTTGATTTACCGGCTTGGGTAAAAACTCATCCATACCGACATCAAAACATAAATGCTTATCTCTCTGCACAACGTTGGCTGTCAGCGCAACGATTGGGATGTGTTTTGAAGACCCCTCTTCGAGTACTCGGATCTGCTTCGTCGCTTCGAAACCATCGAGAACAGGCATCTGACAATCCATAAAAATCATCACATAGTCATTGGCTTTAAATTGCTCGACACCAATCTCACCGTTGTCTGCGATGTCGACCTCGAATCCGAGCTTCTTAAGCATCATCTTAGCGACTTGTTGGTTCACTCTAGAATCTTCAACAACCAAGACTTTGCCACTAAATTCAGCTTTGACTGGCTCTGGTTTCGGTTGGTCTTTACTTGAATCTTGTTTATTTGATTCGGCTGCTGTGACAAAGACTGTTGGCTTTGTTGATTCTGGCTCATTGTCCTTGAACGCGACCTCACCTCGATTTGGATAGGTAAAGATTTCAGTATCAGCGGCTCTCGCAAGGACTTCACTGAGCGTCCATTTAAGCTGGTTGTCTTGATAAGGGCGAGCAATGTAGGCAACAAAACCCACTTGTTTAGCTCGAACCTCATCTTGTTTTCGTGGGTCAGCCGATATCATCACCAATTTAGGACACGCTTTACCGAAACGCTCAATCAAGCTTCTTGCTAGCTGGAATCCGTCAACGGTTGGCATCACCTTATCAATCAGTACGAGATCATAAGGCGACGATTTAGCCATCGAATCTGAAACCAGCTCTATCGCTTGGCTTGCTGTCTCGCAACACTCAGAGGCAACACCGAATGACTGTAGCTGTGTTGACGTGATACGCATGTTCAGTTGGCTGTCATCCACCAATAACACCGAGATTTTGTTGAAATCGATGTTGCTTTCATCGGTATCCAAACACGGATCAAAGTCAGCCGTAAAATAGAATGTACTTCCCTTGCCTATGACACTGGTTAGCTCAAGCTTACTGCCCATTAAGGTCACGATCTTATCGCATATCGTTAGACCGAGCCCGGTGCCTCCGTAAATACGAGTGGTGCTACCGTCGGCTTGTTGAAACTTATCGAACACCGATTGTTGCTTGTCTTCTGCAATACCGATACCGCTATCAGCAACCTCGAATCTCACTCTGAGTTTTTGCTCTGGCTCTATCACTTGATCTAAATGAAGCGAGAGCGTGACATGGCCATGCTCGGTAAATTTGATCGCGTTGCCGACTAAATTGTTCAACACTTGTCGTAGTTGAGTGCCGTCGCCAATGACCATAGTTGGGATTTTAGGGTCGATAGCTAATTGGAATCTGAGTCCTTTTTGCTCAGCTTTGACTCTAAAGGTCGACTCAACATCGGCTGCGATGCCCATCATTTTCATCGGTTCTTGTTGCAGTTCTAGACGACCCGCTTCGATCTTCGAGTAGTCAAGAATGTCATTGATTAAATCAAGGAGTGTAAGCGAAGAGGTATTGAGCATATTGACATACTCTTTTTGCTCTTTCGGCATGTCCATTTCAGAAAGCAGAGACGACAACCCGATAATCCCATTCATTGGGGTACGGATCTCGTGGCTCATGTTGGCAAGGAATTCACTCTTGTTGCGGTTAGCAATCTCAGCGACATCTTTGGCTTTTTCCAATTCGAGGTATTGTTGACGAATTCGTTCAATAGACTGGTTATAACTGCTCTCTAGTGTCGATATCTCATCTTGATAAGTACACGCTGTAGGGATAAGAAAGCGTGGCTTGTTGTCATCGACTTGCTGCTCATTGATCTGAGAAGACATGACCATTAACCGCTTAACCACGAGACGATAGACAATGGTTAAACACACCACAGACAGCAAGAAAATTTTCACGGCTTCAAAGGCAAGCAATAAGAGGACTCGTTCTTCGAAATCATTGAGGATCATGCTTAAATCGGACTGCACCGTTAACGTCGCAAGGGGGTAATCTTTACCTCCCATTTGGTGCACCATTTCCCAAGACTGAGAATAAGACTGCCCAGAGGTGAGTTGCCCCAATTCTAAGATTTTTTCATCGGGACTTTCAATAAGCAAGTAGCTCACGGAGGGTAAGCGAGAAATGCCTTCAGCTTGTACGAGTAATTGAGCACGATCTTCAACCCACAAGCTCGCAGTTAAGCCGGAAAGGTATCCTGCTTTAACCTGTTCGATCTGAGAACTGATAAAAGAAACTCGATTTTGGTACTCCACATACAATCCCAGACCTGTCACTATGACTGTGAATAAGGTGCTGATTGCAATGATTGTCCCGATCAATTGTCGAGAGAGTCCAATATAGCGTTTTCCTTTTTTCACCATACAAAAATTACCATTATTGTTATCCTAGCAAACTACAATTACTCAACTAGTATAATAGTAGTCATTCATCAAATAACTAGGGAAGGTTATGAAAAAACATCTTATCGTTGCATCCATAGTCAGTTTGTTTTCAAGCAGTTATGCTTTTTCAAGCGAGCCTGTTCACTACTACATTATTGCGAGCCAAGCGCAACCTTTTCAGATCGAAACTGACGGGTCATCTCACAGAGGAATTGTTTCCGATATTGTTCAGGCAGTATTCGATGACAGTCAATACGAGATCGATTACCACACCTACCCTTTCAACCGCATGATAGACAAGCTAGATGCTCGAGAGAATCCAAATTGGGTAACCTACGGCAGCCCTAGTTGGGGAAACATCCAATCTGTAAACCTGTCTAAAGATCCGATTTACAATGTAAAACACGTATTGCTCAGTAGTGGCAAGGAACCATTTGAGTTCAATACTATCGACGACTTAAACGGAAAAGCGGTGGTCTTGCTGGTGGGGTTTGAATATCCAAACCTAGAGCCTTACATCAAACAAGGCAAGCTCAACGAGATTCGAGTTAAAGATTACAGCGCGGCTTTTCGTGTATTAAACCGAACTCCGGGTGATACCGTTTTTGTTGAGATGGAATCGAGAATCAAATACAACCTAAACGAGCAGAAGTTAAGTATTGATGATTACCAGATGCAAGAATTTGGTTCAGTGATCAATAACTACCCTATTCATTTAGCATTTGACCCTGAAATGGATCCTAAGCTGCAAAGCTTCATCGACCAGCGTCTCGACCAAATGAAAGACGATGGACAACTAGATGACATCGTACAAGGGTATTTATAGCCCCTTCATTTATTTGTATTAGCGCCTAGCTGACGTTATAGAGCACTTTTCTACTCTTAGTCACCTTAGCTCGACTTGCAACAAAAAGGCCGCTCTGCTTAGACTAGACTAGCTTAATACTAAATTGCAGAGCGGCCTTTTAAATTCATTTTTAGGTAAACAAACGTTTAACTAGAATCCGGATAGATTCATTCGCGAGTTAGTTAATGCGACGCGTTCGAATGCAATTGTTGAGATCGAAGTTGTTGACGTACCACCATCAAGATCTCACCTAAACGATTCTCGCCAGTTCCATCACCACCATCTCCCCAGAAATGGTCTTTGTGGGAATGCTCCTTGATAACCGAGTCTCCAGTATTAGCGAGAAACAGAGCAAACTGTGGATTCTGTTTAAACTTCTCAGTCACAATAAATTCCATCACTTCAACACGAATGTCATACCAATCTTCACGAACTTGGTCTTGGTAATCTCGACTTAAAGAGAAGGCTTCTGCGGGTGTTCTGGCTTCTAGGATAGAAACACGTAGCGCTTCAGAGGCAAATTTCATCGCTTGATAATAATGCTCGCTGGTTGCCCAGATTTGATCGTCAACCCGAATAGGACACGCCGCGAAATTTGAGAGGTATCCATTTGGATCTTCGGGTTCATAAAACAATACTTCTTTGGCTTTAGCCACAGAACTAGACATAGCCTTCTCCTTACCAACGACATCGCATATTTTTGCTTTAACCTTAAAATTAGTGGCGTTGAATATTGCTGTCAAACAACTTAGTTCAAGAGTAAGCCATCAACATGTTTTTAGTTGGAAAGAAGTGACATTGAAAAGAATTTACTCAACTAATTGGCAGGATAGAATAATCGTTATCATTTGTTTCAACTAGAAAAAACAAAGAAAGTTTCTTATTAATCAAAGGGTAGCATTGCGCTACCCTCTTACGTTCAATCAGACTGATTAGTGAATCAGACCTAGCTCCCTCGCTTCTTCCAGACTAAAACCGCTTTCTCTAATTTCTCTTAGAACCTCAATACGACGACGAGCTTCAGCAGATTTCATTTTCTTTTCTGGTTTAAAAGATACTTCTTCTTCAGCATCCCACTTGTTTGCGATATTTGTCATTTCATCATGGTTGATAGAATTAATGGACATGTTTTCCTCCGAAAAGCACCATGTAATGGAC
The DNA here is from genome assembly GCF_024347455.1 of Vibrio echinoideorum. Taxonomy (NCBI): domain Bacteria; kingdom Pseudomonadati; phylum Pseudomonadota; class Gammaproteobacteria; order Vibrionales; family Vibrionaceae; genus Vibrio; species Vibrio echinoideorum. The sequence goes on along the minus strand of NZ_AP025484.1, from coordinate 1,909,709 downwards.
AGGTAATCTGTAGCAAATACAATTTAGCTTGTTAAGAGATTCTGTACTGAAATGTGATGATTCCGACGCTTCACAAAGCTAATTAATAAATGGCTCATTTAAACTTTGCCAAAGCCATTTTCTGGGATTACATTTACAAGATTCCCCATAATAAATGTGGTTTGATCTAACTCTCATTTTCCCCTTTCTCATTTATTCTTTTCCACTGAAAATTCGTGAAATAACCCAAGATAATTTTCGAGGCACTTCATTCTTTTTGTGCTCATCGCTTTCACTAAATCCAACACATGTTAATGATAATAGTTATCAATATCATAACTGAGTATTTATCATGTCTATGGAAAATTCAGATACACCTCTTCTCGAAGTGAAGAACTTGTGTGTCGATTACATCACCGATGACGGCGATTTTAATGCGGTAAAATCCGTGAGCTTTAGCATAGGTCAAGGAGAAATCTTTGGCTTAGCCGGGGAATCAGGCTGTGGTAAAAGTACCATCGCTTTTGCCATTAACCGCCTGCATAAGCCACCGGCTTTTATCTCAGGGGGAAAGATACTGTTTAACGGACAAGACCTGTTGAGCTTATCTGATAACCATTTAAATACGTTGCGTTGGAGTGAGATTGCTATGGTCTTCCAGAGCGCAATGAACTCGCTCAACCCTGTCTTAACCATTCAAGAGCAGTTCGCTGATGTTTTACGTCATCACAAAGGCATGACCAACGAACAAGCCAAAGATCGCGCCGAGAAGTTACTCGATCTGGTGAATATTCCACGCCACCGACTCACAGAGTACCCTCACCAATTCAGTGGCGGCATGCGCCAGCGTTTGGTGATTGCCATTGCTCTCGCTCTAAACCCTAAGCTGATCATCATGGACGAACCGACCACCGCACTGGACGTAGTTGTACAGCGCGAGATACTACAACAAATACACCAGCTCAGAGAGGAGTTTGGTTTCTCGATACTCTTTATCACCCACGACCTGGCTCTTATGAGTCAACTGTGCGATCGCATTGCCATCATGCGTCACGGTCAGATTGTTGAAATTAACCAAGCTTATGAAATTCGTAACAATCCGCAGCACTCCTACACCCAAAAGCTTTGGAGTTCATTCCCTAATATTCACCAACATGCTCACGCGACCGCGTGCTAGGAGAGCTCAATGTCACAACCTATTTTTCAAGTAAAAAACCTCATTAAAGAGTTCACTGTTGGTGGTGGATTGGGCAAAGAAGAAATTTTCAGAGCACTGCATGGCGTGAGCTTTGACTTGTATGCAGGGAAAACACTGGCACTGGTTGGTGAATCGGGTTGCGGAAAAAGCACCTGTGCCCGATTGATGACCAAGGTTTACCCGGCGACAGAGGGAGAGATATTATTCAAAGGCAAAGACATCTCCACGCTAAACAGCCGTAAAGATATCTTGGATTACCGCAGCCGCGTACAAATGGTGTTCCAAGACCCGTTTAGTTCACTCAATCCAACCCACACCATTGAGCACCATTTAACGCGCCCTCTTAAAATCCATAAGCAAGTCGCCAACAAAAAGGCACTAGCAGAGCGTCTCAAGGAGTTATTAACGCTGGTGGAGTTACCCATAGAAACTCTCGCCAAATACCCACACGAGCTCAGTGGAGGCCAAAGACAGAGGGTTAACCTGGCAAGAGCGCTTGCGGTTGGGGCCGAGGTTATCCTCGCCGATGAACCGACCTCGATGTTAGATGTCTCGATTCGCCTTGGCGTGTTAAACCTAATGCAACGAATGAAGCAAGAGTTAGGAATTGGCTTTTTGTACATTACCCACGATCTTGCCACGGCACATTACATAGCTGAAGAGACAGCAGTGATGTACAAAGGCCAGATCGTCGAGTGGGGATCAACACAGTCGATCTTAACCAACCCCCAACACCCGTACACTAAATTGTTGATCTCCGCGGTGCCGGATCCCGATCTACCATTTGGCGAACTGGTCAAAAATGAGCCAAACTATTCAATAGACGCTGATCGTATTCGAGAGCAAAGCAGTGAAATACAGCATGAAGTAAAGCAAGTTGCTGATAATCACTTTGTAAAACAGTGGGATAATGTTGCATGAATGAACTAGACACTTGGTTAGAGCGCATCGAAGATTGGTACAAAGACCGAAAGCATGATCAAGTGGAAAGGTTAGAACCTTTGATCTTAACGCCTCCAGATGCACTCTGGGGGCCTTTGATCACAGATAAACAGAGCAAGGGTATCGCATGTTGGTTAGACGGATGCCTGAGAATCTTTACGTTTTATCGGTACAGAAGCGAAGCACAAACATCATTGAGCTTGTCATTGAATCCAGAAGTGGCTCCGCACGGGGCTAGCAACTCGCACCATCAAGAAAAGGCCTATCAGTACCTGATGTTTGGTTACAGCAAACTGCAGGCCGTTTCATGTGATCCTAGAGCAGAACCTGGCTTGCAAGAGTGGTGTACACAGCGAGTGCAACACTTGTGTGTGCTGGCTCTGGAGTTTGCGAATCAGCAACATGAAACACGTTGGCAAGAAGAGTCAGAAAAGTTGATCGAGTCGCATGTACGATTTATGGCGAGCCAAAACCAGAACGATGATCAAGGTAGAGTTAAACATCAGCTTCATTGATCACCCCTTCGCGATCAAAGACTGTCGCATCAGACCTAAGACCTTGAGTGACACCCACTCCTCTTAAAAAGACCCGATCTACAGAAAGCATGCTCTAACCTTGATCATGCTTCAAGGGTTAATTCTGTAAGATGTTGAATTTTAATAGCTATATTAAATGGTGAGGTGAATTTTAGGCAAAAAAAAGCGAGTCCCTTGGGAACTCGCAAAAATCTATTCAGTATGATGTAACAAAATATGAGCCAATCTATTAATCATAAGAAAGGACAAAAGGTTGTCTATTCGGGATAAATAATAATCAACTGGATGCGTTACATTGTCATCGCTTTGTCAGCGTTAAGTGCGGTTTTAATCAGCACCTAATGTGTTTAAACTATCCATTCATCGACCGTCAATACAGGCTTATTGGTACCGGTGAATGGCTAATGGCCAACCGCCATTTCATCGAGCGCTAAGAACACATTCTCGTCGAGATGACCTTCGTGAACTTGTTTACATACTTTACGACGCACAGCCAAACCCGAGATAAGACGCTCAATGGACAAATGTCGATTGCTCGTGCTGTCGCGGTCGTTGTACAGCTCAATCAACCTACTCAGTGTTTCGTATGGGATAACGTCCTCCCCTACTCTTAGCCAATCAAGCTTCTCAATAAGCTCTGAGCACTCTTCTTTGATTGAGGCATGTGAGTGCCCTGTCATTGCTGATAAAGCCGTTATGCTGCGTTCTAGAGCCTCTGCTGAGGTATATTTGGATAGAGTTATCATGATCTCGTCAGCATTGATCTCGACAGAGTGTTTACGTTGCTTAACTCGACGTCCCAATTTGCCTCTTGGTGACGGCGCTTTACGTTGAATGGGCTCAAATTCACCATCAATAATCTCAGACAGCTCTTCCAATTTCTGCTTAGAAACCATCTCATTACGAAGTGGGTTCGGGAGCGTTGGCGCCATATTACGCTTTCCGGCGTTGGTGGTACGTGCTCTTGAGTAACGCAACACCTCTTCCACATTACATTTGATATCGACCTGATAATCGGTTGTCTTACCTTTTTCGATCAACGACGTGATCGTTAGGTGATAACCCCACAAGTTAACTAAGAAAGTATCTTCTTGATCCCCAACTTCTCCGAGCTTCCTGAGTTCGCGAACCAGATCCATAGAGAAACGACGCCAATCGATATTGCGAGCCAATTTCTGATTCAGTTCGCTCAGTAACATGCAGTCCGTATGACGACGTGCCATTCGGCTTCTGAAATAGGAATACATTTGGAATACCAAGGTATGTTGCTTTAGAATTTCAGGCGGGAACAGGAAGAAATAATCGCGAGTAAGTAGCTCTTCGTAAAACGAAGGTTCCCAGACAAGGATGTATAAGTTCGGTTTGATACGAATTTCGCCGTCAGAGCCCTCTGTAGGCGCTTCTTCTGATGCGGTAATGGTTCTAGCTAAGAATCGGAAACGATCACTCTTAAAGCCTTCTGGCATGTTCTCACTGAGCCAGCGGCCTGTAAGCTCGTGAAGTTGAAAATCCGTAAACTCGATACGATCAATACTATCGCGGATCGAATCACGAGCTGGGCCACTGTCTTTTTTGCCTCGTAAAGACAAAATATCAGTGATGTAGAGTGGTGTTTTGTTGGGCGTGTGTTTCGCGTCTAGATGATAATCATCTTGGTGATGATCATGATATTGAACGGTTAGCGTGAATAACGCGAATAGCGTCATCAGATCATCAACCGTCATAATATTTTTAGAAGATCGTGTCTCGATCACCGCTCGAGTGCCAGAGATCGAAACCATAGATTTCTGGTAACTTTTACGCGTTCTTGGTGGTGCTAACGCTTGATCAATAATCCCAGCCCAATTGGTTGGCGAAACAATGAATTGATCTGCTTCATCTTTCATCGTCGGTGGGGTATTGAGGCCATGTTCATTCAATAAACGTTTGTTTACTTTAGTTTGAGCTAGAGCCTTAGAACGTTTTTGCTTTTCATTTTGCTTTACGCTTTCCGTTACTAAGCTGGTCGCACCTAATACCGATATCAATTGGTTCGGGTTAACAAAGCGATGTAGCATGGTTTTACCAGCAAGGCCCTCTTCAAATCGAACAGGAAGTTGTTTGAAAAGACCAATACTTACAGCCGCTCTCAGCCTTTGTTGCAAGGCCGCACGAGTCACTTGACCATCGGTTGATTCGATAATTTCAGTGGTAGAAACATATCCGTCTCTGCTGCTAAACCCACGAAGTGAAATTAGGTTAAGAAGTTCTATTATGCTTTTGGTGACACCTTTGAAGTGTTGATATTGTTCTATCCATTCAACAGCTGTTTCAGATACCTCAAATAAATGACCATCTTTGTGGCTTCGTGCCTTAATTAACAATTTCTCTTCTGGTTTCATTTTTGATCCGTATCACACTAACCGTAATTTCACTATAGTTCCTGAATGATAAAGAAAGAATGATCATAAATAAAGAGAATTTATTGGCTTTTAAATAACTGATCTTTTTGATTAATATGATCTTAAATGATTAAGTGATCTAATGATCTGGGCGTTGATTGCCTTTTAAGTGGCTGAATTTAAACAGTAAAAAAAAAGTTGCGTGGAAAGCATGATCATAAGAAACACGAAACGATGATCATTATTACAGGGAAAGCATGATCACAGAACATCAGAACTATGATCATTAAGTCATTGTAAGCATGATCATTATTGAGTCGAAAGCATGATCATTATACTTATACAGCTTATCCACAGCCCGAAATTTTCGATGCGCTTCTCAGTTACTTTTAAGCCGAGAATGTGGATATTTTTTATTGTAAATTCATCGGAACAATGATCAAGAGATCGCTATTTTTATTGTTCTGAATCTTTCTAGTACAAAATTTGGTCTGTATTTGGTGTTAGTTGGTTACTTCGATGTATTTAACCTGGGTTCTCATTGATACGCATTATATAGGAAGCATGATCATGAAATTGTCATGTTCGAGTATTCTCTCCCTGTGCAGATTGAATTTTCAACCAATTAGGCGTTACAGGCCCTGAATCCCCATTGCAAAAGCATTTGTCCGTAACTTAGCACCAAAAATACATGCTTCCGGAATGATATCTACTTGATCATTTTTCCGGAGGTTGATCATTTAGAACGGTCATTCATTCGGATCAATATTAATAAGACTACACCTTGATCATGCTTCGTAATATGGCCTAATCAATTTTTTAATGAGAGATGTACTCCTTGATCATTCTTCCGATTCTGGCGTCATTTTGTTTGCCTAGTTACGCTCCTCCTTCATTTTTATTTTAGTTTGCTAGCCCACTTTCTGGTTTTATTATTCTTGTAATGAAGTGAAAATTGAAAATCTGCTAATTTCGAATGCAAATCACACGAACCGTAATCTATGGTTGTATTTCAATCGTTCCGACAGTTTTTTGTTGAAATGACATTTACATTGTAAATAGGTGACGTTGTGACATTTTAAATGTAGAGGAGAAATAACATGGTTAGAGGAGGTAAAATCGGAAATTTTTGTGTTCATCTAAGCTAATGTTTCATCGAATTGTAAAAACGATGTCTATTTTATGTGATTTTGCTCATAAATGAATGTTCATGTTTTTGTTGTGTTTACTGTTGATCGCTGTACAATTTGTGGTTAGTTAATCATTACGGAAACTGGCAATGAAAAGAGAACAAACGATTGATAAGCTCTATCAGCTGGCCGAACAAACTCAACAAGTTCAGGCTGACCGAATTGAGATTATTCTGGAAGAGCGAAGTGATGAACATTTCCCTCCAATGTCTAAAGCTATGATGGAGACGCGGTCAGGCTTAACTCGTCGAAAATTGGATGAGGCTATCAACAAGCTTGAAGCGGATGGTCATCAATTTACAAAGAACAACGCCAATCATTACTCGATTTCATTGACGGAAGCTCACATGTTGATGGACGCGGCTGAAGTGCCAAAGTTCCACCAACGTAAACAGCATGTAGACAACAAGCCATGGGTTATCAACGTACAGAACCAAAAGGGTGGTACGGGTAAATCAATGACAGCGGTTCATCTAGCGGCTTGCTTGTCTCTGAATTTAGATAAGCGCTACCGTATCTGTTTGATTGACTTGGACCCACAAGGTTCTTTGCGTCTGTTCTTAAACCCACAAATTAGTGGTGCAGAGCACGACAGCATTTATTCTGCCGTCGATATCATGCTGGACAATGTGCCTGAAGGCCAAGATGTTGATCTTGAATTCCTTCGCAAGAATGTACTATTGCCAACACAATATCCAAATCTGAAGACGATTTCTGCGTTCCCAGAAGACGCGATGTTTAACGCTGAAGCGTGGCAAAGCCTGTCTCAAGATCAGTCACTTGATATCGTTCGTCTGTTAAAAGAGAAGCTTATCGACAAAATAGCTGATGATTTTGATGTGATTATGATCGATACCGGTCCGCACGTTGACCCGCTAGTGTGGAATGCGATGTACGCATCGAACGCACTTCTTATTCCATGTGCAGCAAAGCGTTTGGACTGGGCTTCAACGGTTAACTTCTTCCAGCATTTACCTACGGTGTACGAGATGTTCCCGGAAGATTGGAAAGGGCTTGAGTTTGTTCGCCTGATGCCAACCATGTTTGAAGATGATAACAAGAAGCAGGTATCAGTATTAACTGAGATGAACTACCTGTTGAATGACCAAGTCATGATGGCAACTATTCCAAGAAGCCGTGCTTTTGAAACTTGTGCAGATACTTACAGCACGGTTTTCGACCTAACGGTTAGCGACTTTGAGGGCGGTAAGAAAACGCTGGCGGTTGCTCAAGACGCGGTACAAAAAAGTGCTCTAGAATTAGAGCGAGTATTACATAGCAATTGGCCTTCACTTAATCAGGGATAACAAAAATGGCAATTAAAACATCTGACTTAAATGCAAAGCTATTTGGTAAAGCAAACAAACGCCGCGTAGCAACACCACAAGAAGCGCAAACGGCAGCAAAAGAACAGGCTCAAGTGATTGAGCTTTCTGTTGCGGGTGAAGAGCTGGTTTCATTTGAATTGGTTCGAATTCCCGCGGCTGATGTTGCAACTCGAACAGTTGTTTTTGAAGAGAATGCTCGTGAGCAATCTTTCTTAAATGAACATGCGCTTTCTGATGTTCTTACAACATTAAAAGAGCGCGGCCAACAATATCCGGCGGTTGGTCGTAAGAATAAAGACGGCAAGATTGAAGTTCTTGATGGTAGTCGTCGTCGCATGTCATGTATTTTGGCCGACAAAGAGTTCCTAATCTATGTTGCTGAAAATATTAACGGCGAACACGCTAAGTTCTTATCAGACGTTGCCAACGCTCATAAGCCACTTTCTCTGTATGAGAAGGGCAAAGAGATGCAAGCTAAACTGGATAAAGGCGAAGCTGAAGATCAAAAAGCACTAGCGAAAATGTTCCAGTGCAGTGAAGCTTTGGTGAGTGGCGCGTTGAAAGCGGCGGCTTTGCCTCTTGAATTGCTACAAGCTTACCCAAATGTGAGCGATCTTGGCCGTCCTACTATTGTTAAGCTGCACAAACAATTTGGTGGTTTGACTGGCGAGCAGCAGCAAACATTACTGACTAAGTGTGATGCTTCTGAAGGTTTTGTATGGCAACGTAGTGAAGCTCAGGGTGTCACTCGTTTAACAAAAGACGTTACAGAGACTTTAGAAGGTTGGATTTTTGAACTGGCACCTGCGCCAGCTAAAAAAGTTTCTCCAAAAGTTGAGCTTATCAAAGGCCGTGCTTCATACAGCCGCAAGGGTTCAAACTTGGCGTTGAACCTTAAGAAAGTTGATGATGCGACAATGGAAGAGATTCTAGCCTTCGTTCAATCGAAGCTCGACTAAGTCGACGACTTTCCATTACAACTCTAAAGCCGCATTATGCGGCTTTTTATTTGGCTGTGATAAACTGTGTTTAGATAAATCTGGACGCTCACTATGACAAACCCAACCAACACTTTTCTACATACACTCTCCAATATTGCCCAACATAATGATCACCGTTTTGGGGTGGTCTTTAATGGCGAATGCGATTGGCAAAACTCTTCTGTTTTAATTTTCCTTCAAGATATGAACTCTCAAACCATTTTCCAGGTTGGTGGGGCTCCATTTGATGGTGTGACTCATGTTCAAGTAAAGAAAGGTCAACAGCTTCTTGGTCGTGAATGCCAGATTCTTGTTTGTGATTTTAGAGAGCAGTTTGATGCTAACAGTTTTAGTGCTGCACTTGGTGCGTTAATCGGTGGCGGTTTGTTGTTAGTTATACCGCCCAAAATGGAAGAGTTTGAAGAGGGGATGGATTCTGCTTTTGGCAAACGTTGGTTAGCGTCCAATTTCGCTAAACTGTTTTCTATATCTCAAGACGATGAACAGTTAGCGCAGCTTTATACTCGCAATACATTGCCTGAAAAAGTAACCCAACCGGATTGTTTTGATAGATTTGAACAACAAAAGACAGCGATAGAATTAGTAAAAAAGATTGTCTCTGGACACAGAAAGCGTCCTTTAATTCTGACTGCCGATAGAGGTCGCGGTAAAAGCTCTACACTGGGAATTGCTGCTGCGCAGCTCTTGGCTGAGCGCAATGGGTTAAATATTATTGTTACTGCACCTTCTGTTAAAGCGGTTGAGCCGGTCTTTTCTCATGCAACCGAACGGCTAGAAACTTACGAAGCCGTTAACGCGACTCATATTCGCCATCAAGGCGGAAGCTTAAGATTCGTCGCGCCAGATGAGTTACTCAAATCTAAGCCTAATTGTGACTTGTTGTTGGTTGACGAGGCGGCCGCTACTCCAATCCCTATGCTTAAATCTATGGTAGATGTTTATCATCGTATGGTTTTTTCAACCACTGTTCATGGATACGAAGGAAGTGGGCGAGGGTTCGGGCTTAAATTTGAAGCTTGGCTTTCTGAGCATCGCCCGGGTTGGAAAGGCTACAAACTGGAACAACCAATCCGTTGGAATAATCATGATCCCCTAGAGCGTTGGTTGTTTGATTGCTTTCTTCTTAATAACGACCTGTCACCTTGTGATTTGCCTGCTCTCAATGCGATCGAACAAGATGATGTTTCTGTTTATGCAACGAATCATTTAGAACTGGTTGAGTTATCAAAAGCAGATTGTTTGGCTGACCCTGAGAAGCTTCAACAATGTTTTGCGCTTTTGGTTGATGCTCACTATCAGACTTCTCCAAATGACTTAATTCAGTTTCTTAATAACCCGGCTATCCATTTATACGCGGCTTGGCAACAAGACGATTGCTTGGGTTGTATGTTGGTTACGGAAGAGGGTGGGTTGGATATTGAATTGATTACTCAAATACAGATTGGGAACCGAAGACCACTCGGTCATCTTGCTCCCATTCTAATAGCAAACCAGCTTGGTTCGACACAAGCGGCAAAGAGCCGTTGTGTCCGAGTGATGCGCATTGCTGTTTCAAACCGTCATCAAAGTTTGGGTATAGGTAGCTGGATGCTGGAGAAATTATCTGAGCAAACTGACCAAGCAGATTATTTGGCGACAAGCTTTGGTGCGACTAGCGAACTGATTTCTTTCTGGCGACATAACGAATTTGTACCTGTTCATATTGGCCATCAACGAGATCAGGCTAGTGGATGTCACTCGGTATTAATGGTTAAGTCGCTTAACGAGAATGCTCAAGGTTGGATTGGTCAGTTGCAAGGTCACTTTGAACGTAGTTACTGTTTTCTGATGTCAGGCTCTTTTACTTCTCTTGAAACTGATATGGTGCGCGCGCTTCTGCCAAGCAATGCTGAGTCTGTGAGTGAGTTTGAAATACAGTTAATCAGAAATTATATCGATGGTGGTAATAGCTACGACAGTATTGGTTTTAGTGTGTTGAAGCTAATCTTGCTCAACAATGTTCGTGACGGGAAAAAGCTTAAATCTAAGTTATCTGGTGTTATTGGTTCTAGTGTATTGGATTCTGGTATTTCAGATCTGCTAATCGCAAAAGTCGTTCAACAGAAAGGGTGGGGGACTTGTGTCGAACAATTTAACCTTGTTGGACGGAAACAGGCAGAGGCTCAGTTTCGATTAGATGTCGATGTCCTATTATCAAATTTACAGTGTAAATAGATAGATTAGCTTTGAATTGGATTTACAGTGTAAATTAGAAAGTTGGATTTACACTGTAAACTGAAACTGAAACTGAACCTCAACATCGTTATCTTCGCTTCCTTCACCATCCACCTACTCGTCTCCGTGTCGGCTTCTCTGTCTTCTATTATAACGTAAACAATCTGCTGACCTCATCCGCTTGGTCTTGTGATCTACGTGTTCTGTCAATCTACATTCCGCTGCTGTAACCAATATCTTATTTGGTGTTTTTATACCTCTATTGATTTTTCATGGCCATAGAATTATTTAGGCAACTTCTGATTGAAGGAACCAAGTCTCGATAGATGGTTTCTAAATCTTGAATTTGTCTCTAATCAGAATTATCTCGACTTAGAAAAATTGTTAAATAAATCTGCTTTCTATTTGTAAAGGTGAAGAGGACCATAAAATGGACCTGTCTTACTTATGAGTCATCTTTGCAAAATCGAAAGTAAGTGATGTGACGCTGATTATTCAAATGCGGGGATTCTAAGGTCAGAACGAATTATATAGACTGAATAACAACTGAGTCATTAGGGATACTCAATTCGAATGTGGGATAACATCGTTACATTGTCAGAAGACAAGCAACAAGTGATTGCACGTCTGCCGTCGGGGATTGTGGTCGACGCAAGCTTTGACAACAAGACACTACCACCAGCCTTGGAAGCATTAAGCGTATCAAACTATTTTCTTTTTGAAGAAGAGGTGTTGCGTTTTGTTACTCTTGCTAAAGAGGGGAAGGGAGAAGCGTACGACGGTATTTTGATTGCTGAAGTGCGTGATGCAACTGTTGCCGTCGAATTGTCTGATGATGAGATGCTCGCCAGCCTCGTCGTGACTGGGCCATATAGTGGAAAAGCATTACGCGGTAGTGACATTATTCACTGCTTAGCTTTGGCTCAGATAACAAAAGGCATTAATAAGTTAGCCCTCAGAAAAGTACTGATGATGAGCAGCAAACTGAAACCGGGTGAAAAGTTTACTCAGCCAGTTGCCAAAGGCACGCAACCCGTAAAGGGAAAAGATGCAAAGTTCGCAGCATTGGTTGAAGATATTACTCGCCAAGTCTTGAAGCCCCGAAATAAAGACGAAGGCAAGATCGATATGCGAGATTTGGGAGAAACCATTACTGTTGGTCAAAATGATCAGTTAATGAAACGTACCCCTGCTACGAAAGGCATTGCTGGCTTTACCGTCCAAGGGCGAATTATCCCGCCGCTTCCTGGACAGGACAGTTTAATCAAACCTGGCAAAGGTACCTACATTTCCCCTAAAGACCCCAACTTACTACTCGCCTCATACCCTGGTTTGCCCATCATTAAAGACCGTACCATTGAAGTCGACGATGCGTTGTGTGTTAGCAATGTTGATGTATCTACTGGCCACGTTAAATTTAAAGGTAATGTGTTTGTTTCTGGAAACATCGAGCCGGGAATGATCGTTAAGGCGACAGGGAGTATTACTGTTGGCGGTTTTATTGAGTCGGCAGAAGTTCAGGCTCAGGGCGATATTAAAGTCGCGAAAGGAATTATTGGTCACACAGCCAAAGAAGGCGAACCCAAAAGTTGTAAGGTTTTCACAAAAGGTTCTATCACAGCAAGCTATGCGCAGAATGCAGAGTTGCAAACAGCGAATGATATTCGACTTGGTGTACACAGCATGGGTAACGACATTCGCTGTGGTAACAACCTTACCGTGATGGATTCTTTGAAGAAACACGGAACGCTCAGTGGTGGCGAAGCTAAAGTCGGCGGTAAAGTCGAATGTGTGTTTTTGGGTGTTGAGGGAGATACAGCGACCAAGGTTCATGGATTTGCACGCTACGATGGATACAGACAAAAGATTGCCGAAGTGAAGGAAACTTATAAACACGCTCAAGAGCAAACGATGGGTGTGATTCGTCAAGAGCTCGAATTCAAGAAGCGACCAAAAGCTGAGAGAGGTGAAGCGCAGGCGTTGGAAATTGAGCAACAACGAGAAAAAAACAATCAAGCGATCGAAAGCACTAAATCACAGTTAGATACGCTCGAAGCGGAGTTTGAAACGAATCTTGCTGAGTGCACGGTAGAAGCGCATGAAAAGGTTTATACCCGAGTCACTGTTCAGTTTGGTGATGAGACGGTGACGACCAAGCGAACTCATGGTGGGAGTGTTTTCTCATTCAACCAATACGAGATCCAGTGTTCATTCAAAATGGAACAAGAAGATATTTCTCTATAATCTCAGTTTCAGTTTCAGTTTCAGTTTCAGCGACAACTATAACTATAACTGAACGACACTGAGTTGAGTCACTTTACGAGTTTATCTGACTAATTTGACAGACAAAAAAAGGGGAGCAAATGCTCCCCTTTTTATTTTTAAACATCTCTAATTGTATTTCGCCTACGTCTGAGCGCTCTTAGCTTACTGCCCTTACTTTACCTTGTTTCAGATCTGACAGAACTTGCGCTTTAGGACCATCGGCAATAATGCTGCCTTTCTCCATTACAATCACTCGGTCTACTATGTCTAACATTGACGTTTTATGCGTAATAAGAATTAAGGTCTCGCTCGGCAGTAACTGGTTAAGCTGATGTTTGATGTGCATCTCTGAGCGGTTATCAATTGCACTGGTTGGCTCATCCAACAATAACACCGGCGGACGGCCTAAGAAGGCTCTCGCAATCGCGATAGATTGACGTTGGCCTCCAGAGAGCATACCTCCTCCTTCGCCGACTTGACGCTCTAAGCCAGAAGGATCTTGCTGAGTAAAAGCGGTAACTCCGGCGCGGTTGGCTGCATCCATTACATCGCGATCATCAACCAAAGGGCGACCTAAGGTGATGTTATCTCTTATTGAACCGTAGAACAGGTTACTGTCTTGCGGTACACAGCCTATATTGCGTCGTACGTCAACATGGTGAAGTTGTTCCATATCTGTGTCATCTATGCGTACATGACCCTCTGTGGGCTTGTATAGGCCCATAATTAGACGTTCTAGCGTAGTTTTACCTGACCCAATACGTCCGATGATGGCAACTTTTTCACCTGGAGTGATGTTTAGGGTGAGGTCGCGTATTGAAGCAACTGGAGAATCAGGGTAGTGGAACGTGACTTTATCCAACGCGATATGACCTTGAATGATAGGTCGGTGAATGTAGCGCTTACCTTCTTCTTGCTCGTCTGGCATCGACATCACTTGCTCAATCAAAGTCATCGACGATTTCGCTTGGTTATAACGAGTCGAAAGCAGTGACAACTGAACAAGAGGCCCAATCGCACGGCCACTTAACATGGTCGCGGCAATCAAGCCACCCATGGTGAGTTCGCCTTCAGCGATCAGATACACACCAAAAATGATCATCCCAACATTGGTACTTTGTTGAACGAATCCAGCTGTGTTTTGGATGCTATCGGTAATACGGCGACTTTTGATATTCCAGTTCGCCATGTGAGCAACGGCTTCTTCCCAACGGAATTGGAACTGACTTTGAGCGCTGAACAGTTTAACGGTTTCTAACCCAGCCAAACTCTCGATCAAGTTCGCGTATTTTTGAGATGCAAGGCGAGAGCCTTCTTCAATAGCACGACGCAGTGGACCTTGGATTAATAATGCATAGATGATCAGAACGACCACGCCAGCAATAGGAACAAATACAAGATTCCCCGCCATTAACCAAATCAAGGCCAAGAACATCAGTGCGAACGGTAAGTCAATTAACGAACCAATCGTTGCTGAGGTGAAGAATTCACGGATTGATTCGAATTCTTGCAAGTTTTTCGCAAAGGCTCCGACAGAAGCTGGCTTTGCTTCCATACGAATACCCAATACTTTACTGAACAGCTTAGAGGAAATCAGGATATCGGACTTCTTACCTGCGACATCAATAAAGTAGCTTCGCATTAACTTTAAAAGTAGGTCGAAAAGGAAGACTACAAAAATACCACTCGCTAATACCCATAGGGTTTCGAAGGCGAGGTTAGGTACTACTTTGTCATACACAAGACGAGTAAACATTGGCGCGGCAATAGCGAAAATATTGATCAGAATTGAGGCAATCAACACATCACGATAGATGTTCTTAGATTCCCAAATGGTGCCCCAAAACCAGTGGCCTTTGCGAGTTTTTAGAACCTCGGGCGAGCGCTCATCATAACGGAACTGTTTCTTCACTAAGAAGTAACGGCCAATGAATTGTTCTTTCAGCTCTTCTATTGGAATGATGATTGGCACCATTCCGCTCTCTGCTGTGATGATTTCAGCTTCTTGTTTTTCTACATCAATACTGTTGAGAACACATGCCTCACCTTGCTTGAGAAGTAAAACTGCAGGCAGAATCAGGTGAGGAATGCTTTCTAAGTCGGAACGATTTTCTTTTGCCACTAATCCCGCTCGTTCAGCAGAACGAGGGAATAGGAAAGGGGTTAGCTTTCCATCTGATAGTGGTAGCCCATTGATCAACGCTTCGGGTGAGTTAGCTAACCCGTAATACCGACTAACGTAGATCAGTGAGTTTAATAGTGGATCTTGCATGCGATATAACCCTTACAACTATTTATCAACAATGAAGCCTTGGAACACTTCTACGTAGTTATCAGACAAGATATCTAATTGAGTCTGAGTTTCTATTCGAGACGCAATAGTGGTCACACCTAGGTTGTGAGCGGTTCTAGAGATCGACGTTAAGGTGAATTTCTGCTTTTCATCATCAAGGTTATGTGTGAACAAGTAATCGAGCTTCACATAGCTTGGACGGTATTCGTTGATGTAATCCAATGATTGGAAATTACGTCCGTAGTTATCGACACCGAACACGGCATCAGCGTTGCGGATGGTGTTACACAATAGTGCAGTGTAGTGAGGAACATTGATGAAACAGTTTTCTGGAATCTCAAAGTGCAGTAGATGTGCGATAGACGCATTTTTATCCAGAGTATTTCCGATCCAACGGATAAAGCTTGGTTGAGCAATACTGCTCGGAGAGATGTTGATAGCAATAGGGCTTGTCACCTCTTTTGCATTCAATTTTTCAATCATTTTCTCGATAACGTATTGGTCGAGAATGTGGCTCATTTCAAGTTGTTCTAGAGCATATAGATACTGGTTGGCTCCGTAACGAACGCCTTCTTTCTCAATCGCAGAGAATACTTCTTGGTGGTAGGTTTTGCCAAAAGCGTTATTCGCAGCTTGCAGGCGGAAGGTGACGAGATCGTTGATGATGGCTTCTTCTACCAACATACGCCATTGCTGTTTACCCATCACTGCGCCGTGGTCGTCAGCCGTTACGTAACCGTAGGTAAGTTCACGGTTTGCTTTCGCACTTGATAGCGCGTTATCCACCAGCGACATAATCTCAGTACTGGTTTTTGTCTTATTACTGTAAGTGACACCCAGAGCAAGGTGTGCAGCAGCAGTCCCTGTTGGATCTGAACCTAGGTTTTGAACGCAGTTAACAATGCTATCTGCGATCAGTTTAAGCTCGCTTTCGTCAATGTTTGGCAGAATGAAACCAAATTCATCCGTAGAGATACGTGCAATGGTGATATCAGGCGACGAAATCGAAGCTTGTAGCAGGTCTGCGAGTTGGTGCACCAACGCATCGCCTTCTTGGTAGCCTTTTTCATCATATTCTTCGCTGATGAACTGTGCTTGCAATACGGCAAGGCCGCCTAAACTCGACTCTTCCAGCCATTGGTTGAGTTGAGACATGTAGTAAGCACGGTTACCGAGTTGAGATACCGGATCAATATACGCTCGCTCACGAAGTCGTTGAGCTTCTTGAGCTTGGTTTTTAAAAGCCAGCTCTACTTGAGTGGACATGTGGTTGATGCCATCAACGACTAAGATCAGATCTTTTGTTTTAGGACGAATCAAAGGTTCACCGAACTGGTTCTTAGCGATCTGATCCATTTTGGTAATGATCAACGATAACGGACGCAGCGCTCGTTTAAGGATCCATGAAATCGAAATCAAACCCAGTAAGAAGATCGCACCGAATAAGGTCAATAAGCGTGTAAATGCTTGCCAAAGTTGATCATAGGCAGGGCCTGGGTGGCTCACTATCTCGACTTCAGCCAGTTGCATCCAGCCACTGGTAATCACGCGGCGATCATGAACGGGTTCAAATAGATTAAGGTTGGTAAACCATTGCGGTACGCCTGTTGGTTTCACAGGGTATGAGCGGAGAATATCATCGCCGCTGTCGAGAAATATTAATCGCACGACGGAGTAAGAACTGCCATCAAACAGGGCGTTGATAACAGACTCCACTGCCACCTTGTCCTTTTCTTCTAGGTAAGGGGCGAGAGCCAGTCCAACAGTATTAATGGTATTACTTACCTCAGAGCGTTGCTGCTCTTCTAAGTATCCACGGGTCGTATTGAATTCGATCATAAAAACTGATGTCATCAGCAATATGAACACTGCAACCATCCCGACCACAAGCTGTTTATATAAAGTCATTGTACCTACTCGTCGTAATTGATAATGGGTTTGTTTAATTTTAGAGAGCGCTCACGAGAACGTAAGTCGTTCCATAAGCTCAATCTTGAAGATTTCCCTGCTAGCTTGCCGCTACCTGCTGCCGACTTGATTAACCAAAGGTTTTTACCATTGAAACTGTATATCGGTCGTAGATCGCCGCGCTTGGAACCGCGTTTTATCTCAGGGTTTAAGTTGTCCAAAATTAGTGGTTCTGCACTGGGTGTTGAGTAGTAAGCCAACACCATGTGAAATTGGTTTAGTTCAAGAGCCTTTACGTACACCAATCGTAATTTTTTATCTGGGACGCCCAGTTCAAGTAAAGAGAAGTACTTCGCGATAGTGAAATCTTCACAGTCACCAGCGTTACTGCCTAAAAATTCCAGTGGGGTAGCCCAGTAATCGTTCTTTCCCCAAAGTATGTTGTCGTCAACAAAGTACATTTGGTTGAAGAATTGGTTAACAGATTCGAGCTTCTCTTTTTCACTTAATCCATCATATGACGTCATATTTGAGCGCCATGTTGCGACTCGCTTCCCAGCTCTTTCTCCGTAGGTTTCGGAGACCGCATCTACCCATCGTTGATCGCTCTTATTGAGCGCCATAGAGGTAAAAGAGGTGAGGACTAGCAACAAGAGCGAAACCTGAGACTTCATAGCCTCTGCTCTTGTTTGTTCGCTACATATTGAAAGGCGTTGTTAACCATCAAACGTCCTTACTCTTTCAGCGCGTTGTTTTGAGCGCTGAGAATGGGTTTCAACATGTACTCAAGCACGGTTCTCTTGCCTGTGATGATATCGACAGAAGCCGTCATACCGGGAATGATCGGTAGCTCTTCATTGTGGCCAAAGCTGTATTTGTCAGTGCGCACACGCACGATGTAATAGCTGTTGCCTTCTTCATCTTGGGTTGTATCGGCACTGATGTGCTCTAATACGCCCTCAAGACCACCATATTTAGTGAAGTCATAGGCACTAAATTTAACAATAGCGGTCAATTCAGGACGAAGGAATGCGATGTCTTGTGGGGCGATTTTTGCCTCAACCAAGAGTGAGTCTTCTGTCGGTACTATCTCAACAATGTCCATACCTGGTTGAATTACGCCGCCCACGGTATTAATGCCAAGTGTTTTTACCGTTCCGGTTACGGGAGAAACCACTATGGTTCGATTTACTCTGTCTTCAAGGCCAATTGAAGATTCGGTCATGGCTGAGAGTTTGTCTTGGGCTTCGTTCAGCTTCTCTTGTTGTTCTGAACGAAAGCTCAATGCGGCATCAATACGGCTTAACATAGACTCTTTGATTGCGGAACGAAGGAGAGGGATTTTGAGTTCGCTGGAGGTCATTTCTCGACGAGTGTCGTTCACTTGTCTTTGAAGTTTGAGTAGTTCAATTCTTGGTACCACCCCTTCATCGGCAAGAGGTTTTGTTATGTCTAATTCTTGGCGGGCAAATTTGTAACTTTGTCTTAAGTTATTGACGCGCGCTTTTATTTCAATAAGGTCTTGTTGCTTCTGTTCAACTTGTTGATCAAAAACAGAAAGTTGGTTTTTTAGATTGTTCAAGTCTTGGCGATATTCGGCCTTTTGGCGATTAACCAGTTTGGGCTGAAGCTCGTAGAGCGCGGGTGGGAAGGCGAGTTTACCGTAGTCTAGTAGGACACTTTTCTTCCAGTTCTCGACCGAGAACTCTTCGTTGATGACCACACTGTTAAATGAAGCTGAAAGCATTAACACGCTAGCGGTTAAGTTGGCGACTTGTTGCTCTCGTTCTCGAAAGTCAGAACGGAATCGAGTGTCATCGATCAAGAGCAACTGTTGACCTTTTTGAACTTGTTGACCTTCTCTGACTAGTATCTCTTTTACTAGGCCGCCCTCAAGGTTTTGCACCACTTGGATCTGGGAAGAAGGGATAACTTTACCTTGGCCAACCGTGACTTTGTCTATCTCTGCCCATGCGGACCACCCAATAGCAGCAATAAAAAATAGAACGATCACCCACAGCATAATGCGCGCACTGGTGGGTGTATTGAGTAGCAGCGCCGCTGTTTTGTCATCGACATACTCAAGTTCGGTTTCGTTCAATTTGCTGAAATTCTTCTGACTCATAACAGTCCTTGTGTGCTAAATAAAAGTGCAAGCCTAATGAGTGTATTCTTACTTTTGATAAATGTTAAGATTTTGCTCCTTTAAATCTTTGAATTTATATATTTTTTAATTCTTATCGATTTTTGAAATCCGTTTTATCGAGTTGATGCTTTCTCAGTTTGTCATAAAGCGTTTTTCGCGACACTTTCAGCTCTTGCTGCACCTCTTTTAAGCGCCCTTGGTGGCGATGTAGCGCCTCAATCAAGAGGATTTGCTCAAAGCTATCGGTACGTTGGCCCAGTGATTGCTGTTGTTCCTCAATGCTAACATCAAGCGGATCTTCATCATTTTGCTCATCGTATTCATCGCGATCGAGCGACGGTTGCTTGATTTGCGTCAACACTCTGAGCTCTGCATGTTGACGAAGTTGTCGAATGTTATCGGTCCAATTAGAGCTGATTAACCGTTGAATCTCTTTCTCTGTGATAACCGGTGGCGGCAACTGATATCGACTTGCTGCACCGCGAGCAAAGTGTTTGAACAAAGAGCCTATATCTTCTGTTCTTTGTGCCAAGGGGAGTAAATCAAATCGACGCAGTTCATTGGTAATTGTAGTTGGAACTATTGTGGTTGCGATAATGATACAAGTTGCATTGGTCTTGCATGAGTTTTCACGAAGTAGAATGGGTTTTAGACGCGCTAACCATAGCCACTGCTCCCGTGTTAGTGCTTCTGTTTCATGGATATAGATCGTTCCGCCCTGATATTTGCGGAACAGTTGCAAAATAAATTGCTGAAATGCCGCTTCATCGCTGCGTGGCAAATTGAACGAGGCGATTGGGCAGAGCTCGGCGGTGTGATGACTGTGTAAGTCATGAGTGTATTGCGCGGTGATCCTTTTTCCGGTTCCGATATCTCCAACAAACAGCAGCAGTGGGTTTTCTTGGCAGTTTAGAGTGATTAACTCACGGCGTAAGGCCTGCATGGCTAGCGATTGACCGATCAGTTTTGGCCCGACCTGATTTTGCATCGCAAGTTCTTTTCTTAATAGATTGTTCTCTTCAACCAAGGCGAGCTTATCTGCGGCTTTTTTTACTGCTGTTAGTAGGTCATCGACAACAAACGGTTTTTCCAAAAAATCATAAGCGCCAGACTTCATTGCAGACACTGCCGTTTGAACATCACCATGCCCTGTCAGCACGATGATTTGAAAGTTAGGATTATGACTCAACAGCTTCTGAGTAAATTGAATACCATCCATCACAGGCATGTGAATGTCGGTGATCACGATTCCTGCTTGTGCAACGTTGATCTGCTTTAACGCCTCAATGGCATTTGGGAAGCAGGTAATGTCGATGCCTTCTATGAGCATGGCTTGTTCTACGGAGTCCCGAATGGCGGGTTCGTCGTCGACAAAATAGAGTTTGGGCATGGAGTGCAAAAGTCGAGTCCTTAACAATGGTGTGAAATTGGTGTTCTCATGAGTAAACAAAATGGACGATTTAGTTCTTGTTCTTATAGAGCGGAATATTTAGCGAGAATACCATGCCTGAAGGCTCTAACTGGGCTGCGGTAATCGTGCCGTGATACGCTTCAATGATCCGTTTCGATATTGATAATCCAAGCCCTAAGCCTTCCGGTTTGGTGGTGAAGAATGGGTCGAAGAGCTGTTCAAGTTTATGTTTAGGTATGCCAACTCCGTTATCCCATATGATCAGCTGACAGGTATCGTTCTTGCGTTGCCATTCCACCCCAATTTGTGGAATCGTTTGTAGGTCTAAAGCGTGTTGTCCTAGGTTTTGTTCTCCTAAGGCTTGTTGCTCTAAGATTTGTTGCCCTGAAGTTTGTAGCCGTGAGGTTTGTGGTCTTGGGGCTGGCTGCTCTATGGCCTGTTGTTGAAGTGCTTGAGTCGCGTTGTGAATCAGATTAACCAACACCTGTTCTAGTTCGGTTGGATGAATCGCTACATTTATGTCATCCGGCACTGTGCTTAACCTAAGCGTAATACCTTGTTTGATCATTAATGCACTGAGAATACTGGTGGCGTTGTTGACCGCTTGATGCAAGTTCGCCACGTGATGTTCTTGTTTGGTGACCTTACGGGTGAAAACCTTTAGGCGAGCGATGATCTCGGTAATCGATGTATTTAAAGCAATCATTTTATCTAGGTTGCTTTTGACTAAATCTGTCCGTTCCATTTCAAGCAACTTTAAGCTGTTCTCGCTGTAGGTTCTGAGCGCAGCCAGTGGTTGGTTTATTTCGTGGTTAATACTGGCTGACAGCTCACCCAACACCGCTAGCTTAGCCGTCTGAGTCAACTCTTGTTCTGTCTGTTTTAACTTCAGTTGTGATTCTTGATACTGAAATATTGTTTGCTGGAGCTGTTGATTAGATTGCTTTAAATAGTGGGTACGTTTATCAACGGTCTGTTCTAGGTTTTGATTTAGTCGGGTTAACGCTACTTTCGCTATGTAGGTTTGACGCCACGACCAAGCAATCAGCATCACCAAGCTATAAATGACAATGAAGATGACGTCGATCTGAAGCACCTTAATCAGTTCGGCTTTGGTCTCTTTTAACGCGACGACTTGGTATTGATTATTGCTAATAGGTGCGGGGTAAAGATTAAAAGTACCAAGCTGAAACAACTGATTGGCTGTGAGTTCCTTTTGAACTTGGTTTGGTTGAAGACCTTTAGGTTGAATCGCGTCGTTAGTTTTTTGTTGAAGGTTTGAAGATCGAAAGTCTTCGATGATCGAAATTTCACTCTGGCCGTATTGTCGCTGGGTCGATATTTCTGTTTGTTGCTGTTGATTGAGTGGCAGCAAGGAGTGATACAACCAAGAAGCTTGGTTCGACAGAAAGACGACTTGGTTCGAGTCGAGTACCACAATCTCAAAATCATCACTGGTTAAGATATTCTCAAGATTTTCCAAGCTCACTTTAACCGTAAGGACGCCAACAATGTGGCCTGCTACGTAGAGCGGTGAGGAAAGAAAATACCCTCTGACATTGGAGCGAGCACCGAGCGCTACGTATTGTGTGTTGTTGCCCTTCATTGCAGAGGCAAAGTAGGGACGAAACGAGAAGTTTTCGCCGACAAAAGTACGCGGTTGTTGATAATTACTGGAAGCTATCACTGTGCCACTTCGGTCGTGAATATAGATGGTGTCGGCCTGACTTTGATTCGACCATTCGAACAACAACTTATTGAGCTGCGTTGCGGAGGCCTTGTCCGATTGTAATGACGGGACAAAATATGAGAGCAGACGCGGGTCGTGGCTGAGTAAATCCGGGATCTGTTTGAACTTATCTAGCTCAGAGTCGATTTGCAGATTCGCTTTGTTGGCGGCTTCGTTAAGTTGCTGGGTAACGATTTTTTCTTGAAATTTTACGGCCAAAAAATGAGTCGCGGTTAACCCCGCCACCCCTAATAATAATGAGAGGAAAACAAAAGGTGTGATTAGGTTGGACAGTTTTTTAGTCACTAGAAACTCAGGTTACAATCGGTTTACATATAGACTATCAATATGGCCGTTAGAGTACCGAGATCTCGTTAACACAGAGCAGCTTCTGTGAGACAAAACCAAGGCTTAGACTTGTGTTTCAAAGGATTACAGCGCAGAATCACAAAAAATCATAAGGAGCAACCAAATGGAACTGACAGACATTCGTCGTGAATACGCTCAGGGTGGATTGAGACGTAAAGACTTGGCCGCAGACCCAATTGACCAATTCAATCAATGGCTAGAGCAAGCGATTGAAGCTAAGATGACTGATCCTACTGCAATGACAGTCGCGACAGTTGACGAAAATGGTCAGCCATTCCAACGAATTGTTTTGCTGAAGAATGTTGATAAAGATGGTTTCGTTTTTTACACCAATTTGGGTAGTCGAAAAGCGCATCAACTTGAGCACAATAGCAAAATCAGTTTGCATTTCCCTTGGCATCCTTTAGAGCGACAAGTTCATGTAACGGGTACTGCTGAAAAGCTGACAGCGTTGGAAAACATGAAGTATTTCACATCTCGCCCGAAAGAAAGCCAACTGGCCGCTATTGCAAGTAAGCAAAGTAGTCGTATCTCTGCTCGTGGGATTTTGGAAGGTAAGTATTTAGAGCTTAAGCAGAAGTTCGAAAAAGGAGAGATCCCAGTGCCTTCTTTTTGGGGTGGTTTCCGAGTACGTGTTGATAGCATCGAGTTTTGGCAAGGTGGTGAACACCGTTTGCACGACCGCTTCCTGTTTTCTCGCAAAGACAACAGCTGGGATATTGATCGCCTAGCACCATAGTCTGCTTAATCCTACTCTTCTTAATAATAGTCGGATTAATAGATATAAAAATACCGTTGATTTGGTGCTTAGACTCATCAAATCAACGGTATTTTTTTGTCTAATTTTTACTCAATCACTATGCAGAACCACGGAAATCTGTTTTTTGAGCAGAGTTTCAGGGATCACTGAGCCTAACCCCGAGCCCAACGCATACTCAATCAATTGGCTTTTACTGCTGGCATCAAATTTTTGCTTCAATCTGGCGACATGACCTTCGACGGTCTTAATTGAAATATTTAGCGTCAATGCGATGTATTGCGGTTTCTTACCGAACAGCAGTAAAAATAGCACTTCTGATTCTCGCGAAGTCAGTCGTTTTTTGAGTTTAGATGTGCGTGGTGTTGAACCTGCAATGGATGCTTGACCATCTTTGGCGCCTGTTGCCTGACATACCCAATGGCCAACCTCTAAAATCGCGGTATCAGTGAGTTCTTGACCATAAAAGATAGTGCCTTGGACATTGTCGTTATCATCAAGCCAAGGGGTTTTGGTAAAGATATGGGCGTGCCAGCGTCCGTCTGGATAAGGGTGAATATCGAGGATCTTAAGGGTACTGCGTGTATCCATCACATGCTTGTCTTGAGCTCTGAAATCTTGCGCGCACTCAATGGTTTGGCTAGGCATGTCGAAATCGGTCAAGCCAGTGCAACTCTCGTTGGGTTTTAAACCAATCAATTGGTTGTAGGCGAGGTTCGCGTATACGAAGACCGACTCAGTATCTTTGCAGCCCCAGCAACCTGGAAGTTGTTCAAATAAAGAACGATGTATGGAGTTGAGTGATTCTGGCAAGGTTTTATCTCGTAAGCAGAAGTATATTGATGATATCAGTTTCTTATAGTGCTGCAATGGCAATTACAGACTGAATTCTGCGAAAGAAATAGGCTTTGGATAACCGTTAAACGAATTGCTGATTAACTGTTTCTAACAAGGGGAATAGGTAATCGAAAAGGGTAGTAAACAAACAAAAAAAAGCCAGCCTGAAGAGGGGCTGGCTAAAGACAAGATATGCCTTGTCGACATGTAGAAGATTTTCAGTTTAATTTACGAGGGTCGTGCAAATTAAACTGAGGCATCAATTTGATACCCAGAGTGACTTACTACTCTATCGACGAATCTACTCCTAGGAGTGCTTATGCATAAGGGGGGAATTCCCCTATAAATGCTGCTCAATGTGATAATTGAGAACTTAGAGTAAATATTTGAGATCCTGAGTCCCTGATTGAAAGCCTACAGCTCTCGTACGACTCGGAACCCTAGATAGTTTGCTGCCGTTGAGGTTGGGACGTACAGTTCGTTAAACACTTTTGCTTCCTCTGGAGAAAAGCTCCACGCGCCACCTTTAGCCAAGCCTTTCTGAATGGTTGTCCATTCCCAAACGTTGCCGACCATATCGTAGAAGCCTGTTGGTGTTGGTAAGAATGACTTAACCGGAGAAGTGCTGACGTTTGACCACGGTGTTCCAGCCCAACCGGTATTGGCTTTGCCTGAACGGAATTCATTGCCCCACCAGAAGTTAGTCTCTTGGCCTGCTCTTGCAGCGGCTTCCCACTCTTGTGGTGTTGGTAAACGGTAGGTAAAAC
The DNA here is from genome assembly GCF_024347455.1 of Vibrio echinoideorum. Taxonomy (NCBI): domain Bacteria; kingdom Pseudomonadati; phylum Pseudomonadota; class Gammaproteobacteria; order Vibrionales; family Vibrionaceae; genus Vibrio; species Vibrio echinoideorum. Next base: position 1,884,458 of record NZ_AP025484.1, on the reverse strand, counting down.
CTGTGTTGTCAGATAGCCAACGGGTGTAAGCCTTAGCGTCATTTTGGCTTACGCATACAACGGGTGAGTTATCCGCTTGCTTAAAGCCAGGGTTCTGCCAGTCATTGTCTGAAACGGTGGTGATCTCTGCATTGACGAATTTGTCGCAAGTATTCATCAGTTCTGCGTCAGTCTGATAGCCTGTACTTTCAACGAATGCTCTAAAGTCTTGAACTCGTGTTGGTGTTGCTGCTAATGCAAATGGCTGTTTGATCGTTACTTGCTTGGCGTTGTTTTCACCCAATAGATAACGGCCTGAACCCACCACAATCATTTCTGGGCTTTGAATGTTGCTTCCCATTGGGTCGGCAAATTTAGTACCCACATTCAATGAGTTCTGTTTGGCTTGTAACACCGCTCTTAAGTTGTGATCGCGAGCGACCTTCAACTCTTGATGGAAAGAAAGGTAACCTTCTTTCTCAATTGTGACCATGTGTTGGCCCGTTGGTAACATCACCTCAACCGGTGTGCTGCCATAGTTCACGCCATTAATCGAAACATGGTCGTTGTACTGATTTGAACGAACCACCAAGTTAACCCAAGCGACCTCTTTTTGCTGATCATTGGCTTGTTGATCGCTCTGTGTGAAACAGTTTGCCGACTGAATACCTAGCAGACGGCAAGGCGTGTTCTTATCTGGGCGAGTTTCTAGATTCGCAGTAATCACCGCTTGGTAACGGTTATCTTCAGAGAAACCTGAGGATTTCACTTTGTGTTGTAGAACGTGAATATTCAACGAAGCAGACGCTAGATGCTCTTTAACGGTTCTCGATTCAGTCGCGTTATCTACAAGGCTGTTTTGGAATTGTTTTACCGCTTTTTGCAGCGCTAAGGTTACGGTTTGATCGGAACACTGTGCCAGTGTCATGTCACTGCTACAGCGGTTCGTAAAGCTGACCGTTTGCTCTTGCGTTTGAGTGATCTCGTTTCTTAGTCGCTCGGCTCTGGCTCTTAGCTTGTGTTGATTCAGATTTGCAATTGAAGCTTCAGCCGCCGCTTTTTCTGCTTGGATGGCTTCTAGTTCCATCACCAAGCCTTGCTGCGTCTGTTCTGAGTCTGAAATCGCAAGCTTGCTCTCTTTTACGGTTTTCCAAGCGTCTTGGAACCTGTTTTGAGCGGGCGAGATATCGAAATCTGGCTCATCAATCATACGAGTGTAATCTTGCTCTAGGCTAGCTTTCGCTGTTGCTAGTTTTTGCTCAGCTTGAGCCGATAACTTGGCTAGACGTGCCGTTTGCTGTACCTGATTGTCGACTTGATTTTGTTTGTCCGTCATCTTCTTATCAACAGCCGTTAAAGCCGCATGCATTTCGAAGAGTGAACTTTCAATGTCGGTGACAGATGTTGTGATCGCTGGTGGTGTTGCCTCAGCGAAAACAGCGGGCGTCATTAAGCAGGGAGCAAGTGCAAATAGTAGAGTGGGAAAACCTTGGCGCATGTTGGGCTACTTCAATCGTAAGTTAGGTTAATCGAATAATCTAAGCGAACACGCCATTTTGTCTGCAGCTACTGTTTATAACGATCAAACAAGGTTATAACTATCAACAAAATGGCGAGTATTCATTCAGCTTTGCGAAATCGGCACGGCTATTTATTCGGGCTTAGCTTTCTGTTTTGGCTTAGCTTTTATATTGCTTAGGCTTAGCCTCTATGTAGGTATTAACTTTCTTTGCTAGGAAGAAGTTTCACCCAAATAGTATCGCTGCCGTTGATGGTGACCGTGCGGTTGTAAGACTCGTAACCTTGCTTTGAAATGGTTACTTGGTGACGACCGCTCGGCAATGCAACCTCAAGAGGTGTGCTGCCATACTTAATACCGTTGATAGTGACTGAATCATTATATTGATCAGAACGTACCATCACGTTAGCCCATTGCTTATCGCGCTTTTTAACCACAGCAGCATCACTGCCGGTTAAACAGTAGCGTGTTGAAACGTTCAATAAGTTACAAGCTGCAACCGCTTCAGGTTTTGCTTGAAGCTGAGCTTGCATCTGCATGAAGTAAGCGTTGTTACCTGAGAAACCGCTCTTAATTGCTTGGCTGTCTTGAACATGGATATTCAGTTGAACACCTTGTAAGTTTTGCTTAGCCAGAGTGCTTTCTGTGAGCTGCTCAAGTAATTGAGCCTTGAACGTTTGTACTGCTTTTTGATTGGTAAGTTGTTTACCTTGAGCAGTACACTCACCCAGTGTCATTGTTGATGCACATGTCGTGGTGTAGCTGGTTTCAAGAACAGCACTTTCACGAAGTTCTGTTGCAATTCGTTTAACACGAGCTTCAACTTTTGACTCTCTCAAGTTAGCCAACTCATTATTCAGGCGAGCTTGCTTTTGCTTGATTTGAGAAAGGTGAATTTCGCTCTCGTTCATCGCTTGTTGGTTATCTAGCTGAGACGATTGGTTCTCTTTAACGGCAGCCCAAGTGTCTTGGTAGCTTTTCTGGAAAGAAACTAAATCAGTTTCTGGGTCTTCCAGTAAGCGGCTGTACTGTTTGTCGAGTACAGACTTGGCTCTGTTACGTTTTGCCTTAAGTTCTTCACCTTCGCGTAACAACTTACTGTTTTGGTTTTGTAGTTGTTTTAGGTTTTCAGACGCCGATACTTGAGTTGCTGAAATACGCTCAATATCTGAGTTTTTCTCTGTTAGCTTTGCATCGATAGCTGAAACGGGATCGACTTGATTCAGTTCTTCAGCTGATACCGATGCAGATACCCAAAGTGGGGATAGCGCGAGTAAAAGCGCTGAAATTCGAAAGTTAGTCATAGGTCCCTGCAACTTATAGATTGAAATTGGCTCGTTAATAAAGTGTCTACTTCCTAGTTGTGAGTCACTAGTTATTAGCAATTAACACAGTACCCGTCTTTATACCGTTTTATTGCCATCCAATCTACTCAAAAGCCCAGTTTCGGTACTTCGGATACACTTTTTACAAGTTGAGGCTTGATTATTTGAGCTATATAAGAAAATTTTTTTCGTATATAGCGGTAACGAAGCATCTATTTATTATATGAATTTCAACTCGTTGCATATCGTTATTTTTAGCCGCTTGAATTTGCCGGAAAGATTGGTTTTACAACTGCCGTAGTTTGTACACACTTGATCATCTTTCCGGAGGCATGATCAAGACGATCTCGATAATGATCTTTTGTTTAAGGCGAGGAAATGACTCTCATGATCATTTACAAATTCATCTTATGCAGATTTCAGAGTATTATTCTTACTATGTCGACCTGAGTATTTTGATGTTATGCCTAAACCGTTGCCCTTTCCGAACTTTGACTTGTCCCCGCTAAGCCTTACTGGCCCTCGCCCTGCGGAGATCATTACTTTGCCTTCGCATATGGATTGTCATGATCACCATTATTCGCAGGTAGTCATTGGTTTAAAAGGTCAGGCGGAATTTGAAGTGAGCGGTAAAGGTAATCTTGTCGGTCCAGGGCAAGGCTGTGTAGTCACGGCTCGCTCTGATCATGCTTTCGGTGGCGTGGTTGGTCAGTCGGATATTCTCGTACTCAACATGCCTATGCCAACCGGTGATGACCCTCTGATGCTAGAGAAGATTAACCAGTTAGAATCATCGAACGTCTACTTCCAATTAGATGCGCAAATTCAAAAGCTTATCCATATGTTGGTGCAAGAGATGCAGGCCAGTCCTGATGATCTGTTGTTGAGTCGAGCTTGTAATGACACGGTGATTGCATTGATGCAAAGACACATCTCGGCATTTGAAACCTCGATTAAAGATTCGCGTTTCGATCTTGAGTCGTTGGATCGCTACATCGAACAACACTTGGCTAATAAGATCTCAGTCGCGCAGCTTGCAGGCAGTGTGTTCTTGGGCGAAAGCCAATTCCACATGCTATTTAAAGATCAAATGGGCATTACCCCTCACCAATATGTTTTAGGAAAGCGTATCGATCGCTCTCGACGCCTTATTGAACAAGGTAATCTAAGCCTTGGACAGGTTGCAGAACTTGCTGGTTTTTCCGGTCAATCCTCCTTTACTCACACCTTTTCTCGCCTTCAAGGCATGTCACCATCTCAATACAAAAAGCAAATTTCTGTTAAATAAAAAAACAAAACGGCATATTATTTTAAAGTTTCATATGTGACCTTGTGTTTGTTTTGTTAATAAAGCGAGTTTTTAGCAAAAAACTCGGAGTTTTTGACAAGTAATCCTTATATACTCTAAATACACTGCAGCCATTGTAGAGATCCCGAACTCTTTTCGGGTGTGAGATTAAGGAAAACGCATGTTTACAGCTACTGATGTGTTAAAGCCAGAATTCAATGAGCAGTCGCTTGCTGATCTTTGGACGCTTATCTCACCATTATATATGGTGGATGAAACCCAATGGCTAGAGCAACTTCTGCCGCTAGCTACCCCTTCTGAGTCTGAAAAGCAGCAAATCACAGACAAAACGACATCATTGATCGAAGCTATCCGTGCGGATAAAACTTCAATTCAGATGATCGATGCGCTGTTGCTTGAATACAGTTTAGATACTCAAGAGGGCATCTTGCTGATGTGTCTGGCGGAAGCCTTGATGCGTATTCCTGATTCAGCAACGGCTGATGCGCTGATTCGCGACAAACTAAGCGTTGCGGATTGGAAATCTCACTTAAAGAACTCTGATTCAGTATTTGTTAACGCATCGACTTGGGGCCTAATGTTAACAGGCAAGGTTGTTGGACTTTCATCAAATGAACAGAGCGCTGGCCAAGCGGTTAACCGTTTAGTCAACAAGCTTTCTGAGCCGGTGATTCGTAAAGCGATGCACCAAGCGATGAAGGTGATGGGTCACCAATTTGTTCTTGGCCGCAGTATTGCTGAAGCGCAAAAGAACGGTAAGTCTATGCGTGACAAAGGTTTTACCTATTCATACGACATGTTAGGTGAAGCGGCACTGACTACTGCAGACGCCAATAAATACTACAAAGATTACCTAATGGCGATTGAAGCCGTAGGTCGAGACACCTATGTTTCTTCAAAATTAAGCCCAGCACCGTCTGTTTCTATTAAGCTTTCTGCGCTTCACCCACGTTATGAAGTGGCGAACGAAGACCGCGTACTGACTGAACTTTGCGACACGCTAGAGCAGTTATTGCGCCGAGCAGTAGAGCTTGATGTTGCGATTACGATTGATGCTGAAGAAGCGGATCGCCTAGAGCTTTCTCTTAAGTTATTCGAAAAACTGTACCGTACCGATCTTGTAAAAGGTTGGGGTAAATTTGGTCTGGTTATTCAAGCTTACTCAAAGCGCGCACTACCGGTTCTAGTATGGCTAAACCGCTTGGCGAAAGAGCAGGGTGATTTAATACCGCTTCGCTTAGTGAAAGGCGCGTACTGGGACAGCGAAATCAAATGGTCACAGCAAGCTGGCTTTACTGATTACCCAGTTTACACACGTAAAGAAGCGACAGATGTAGCTTACCTTGCATGTGCACGTTACCTACTGAGCCCAAGTGTTCGTGGCAATATCTTCCCGCAGTTTGCGAGCCACAATGCTCATACGGTTTCTGCAATCGCAGTGATGACTGAACATAAAGATTTTGAATTCCAACGCTTACACGGCATGGGTGATTCTCTTTATAACCATGCGATGGAAGCTTACCAACAGTCGGTACGTATCTACGCACCGGTTGGCAGCCATAAAGATCTACTGCCATACCTAGTACGTCGCTTGCTAGAAAACGGCGCAAACAGCTCGTTTGTACACCGTTTAGTTGATGCTCGTTGCCCTGTGGCAGAGCTGACCCAACACCCTGTCGATATGCTTCTTGCATTCGATACACTGCATAACACTAAGATTCCATTGCCACCGGCGGTATTCCCAGAGCGTAAAAACTCTTACGGTGTGAACATCGATATCGAAAGTGAAGCGCATCAGTTTGAAGAGCAAGTAAAAGCGTTCCTTAATAATCAATGGACTGCTGGCCCTGTGATCAACGGTGAATCTCTTGCCGAAAGCATGATCAAGGCTGATCAGAACGTTGAGCAAGTAACGGCACCTTACGATCGTCGTATCAATGTGGGTCAGGTGGCTTTCGCTAACCTTGATCATGTTTCCGCAGCGATCACTGGCGCAGACGCAGCATTCGCTGATTGGAACGCAACTTCGGTTGAAACCAAGTCGGCGGCACTTGATAAACTGGCTGATCTGATGGAAGACAACCTAGCTGAATTGGTAGCGATTTGTCACCAAGAAGCAGGTAAAACAATTCACGATAGCGTTGATGAAGTACGTGAAGCGGTCGACTTCTGTCGTTACTACGCAAAACAAGCTGACAACCTACAAGGTTTCGAACTAAAAGGTTTTGATGGCCAAACACGAATCGCTTCGCGACAAGGTCGTGGTGTGTTCGTTTGTATCAGCCCTTGGAACTTCCCTCTAGCGATCTTCCTTGGCCAAATTACTGCGGCACTAGTTGCGGGTAACACGGTTGTGGCTAAGCCTGCCGAGCAAACAAGCTTGATTGCAGCTCGCGCGGTTGAACTGATGAATGAAGCGGGTTTCCCTGCTGGCACGATTCAGCTACTACCAGGTCGCGGTGCTGAAATCGGCAGTGCGCTTACTAGCCATGACGCCATTGCTGGCGTTGCCTTTACGGGTTCAACACCGACAGCACAACGTATTAACGTGTCACTGGCAAGCCGTAACGCTAAGCCTGTTCCATTTATCGCAGAAACTGGCGGCCAGAACGCGATGATCGTCGACAGTACCGCACTACCTGAACAGGTGGTTCGTGATGTGATTCGTTCGGCATTTGCTTCAGCAGGCCAGCGTTGTTCTGCATTGCGTGTGCTTTACATTCAGGAAGACATCGCAGACCGCGTGGTTGGATTGATTCACGGTGCAATGGACGAATTGAGTGTTGGTATTCCATACCTTCATAAAACGGATGTTGGCCCGGTTATTGATCAAACAGCGAAGCAAAAGCTGTTAGCTCACTTGGAAAATATGACCCAGACACAGAAGAAAGTCGCTCAACTTACTTTGGGTTCTGATTGTGAACATGGTGATTTTGTTCCACCAAGTGCGTTTGAAATCGATGACATCAGTTGCTTGAAAGAAGAACAGTTTGGCCCTGTGCTGCACATCGTTCGCTTCAAGGCGAGTGAGTTAGCGCAAGTGGTAGACCAAATTAACCAAACCGGTTTTGGCTTGACCATGGGGATTCACAGCCGTAACGAGACAACTTACCGTTGGATCGAAAAACACGTGCGCGTGGGTAACTGCTACATCAACCGTGACCAAGTAGGCGCAGTGGTTGGCGTGCAGCCATTTGGCGGTCAAGGTTTGTCGGGTACAGGCCCTAAAGCGGGTGGTCCTCACTACCTATATCGCTTTACTGATGTTCATTTTTCTCAATCACAAGACAAGGCATAAGGAGCAGTATCATGGTTCATCAAGTGACAGGTTTTTCTGATGCATTGCTTGCGTGGGAACAATGGAATCTTACTGATTTTGATCATAAGAGTGCTCAGGTACTTTCATTGAAATCAGAGATCGAAAGTCAATCTGCGCCTTTGGCTGCAGTGGCAACTTATCATCTAGAACAAGCGTCAGCACTGCTTGCTGAGCATCACCTTATGGCTGGTCCTACGGGCGAAACCAATGAGTTGTATGCTGCGGGCCGAGGTGTGGCGTTGGTAATTGTTGATGATTGCCAAGATAAACTGCCAGCACTGCAAACGGCAATGGCGATGATTACTGCGGCACTTTTGGCGGGTAACAGCGTTCAATTGTGCAGTGATGACGTGCAGTTCAATACCCTAATTGCAGATGCCGCGAAACAAGCGAGTCTGCCAACTAACTTGGTGCAGGTTGCCTCGTATGACTCTGCTCAACAGCTGCTGTCTTGCGATGTACGAAGCGCGGGTTACGTGGGTAATTCACAAACGGCACAAGCTATCAATTTACAGCTTGCTAAGCGTGACGGTGCAATCGTCGGTTTAGTGGCTGAAACGGATCTGGCGACAATGAATGTTGCTAATGATCCACACCTATCGCTGCGTTTCATTACCGAGCGTACGCGAACTATAAATATAACAGCCGTGGGCGGTAACGCTACCTTGCTCGAACTTGGAAGCGAAGCTCACTAACCTTCAGTAATATTGGCTCTAAGCACTTTTGGTTTTCTCCATTGTTGGTTTTTCCATTTTTGGTTTCACCGTCTTTGGATTTAACTCATAGTGCTTTGGAGCCTAAATCCCTAACTCAATGCATTTGCTTGCCCTTACGGTGAGTACCTTGCATTGAATTAGGCATGGAAGGCTTTCTACAAAATGAGGACTATCAAATGATAGAAAACAGTTTTGCAATAACGACGACGTTCATTGCGTATCTAATTATGATGCTAGCGATCGGTGTTATTGCTTACAAACGTACATCTAACTCAACTGACTACTTCCTAGGTGGTCGTTCGTTAGGCCCATGGCCTGCTGCACTTTCTGCTGGTGCATCAGACATGAGTGGTTGGTTGCTACTTGGCCTGCCTGGTTACGCTTACGCTGCTGGCTTTGAAGCATTTTGGCTTGCTGGTGGCCTACTTATTGGTACTTGGGCTAACTGGTTAATCAGTGCTAAACGCCTACGTACTTACAGTATTACAACTGAATCACTGACGTTGCCTGAGTTCTTATCTCGTCGCTTCAATGATAACTCTAAGCTGATTCAAACAATCTCTGCTTTCTTTATCCTTTTATTCTTCCTTTTCTACACAAGTTCAGGCTTGGTAGCAGGTGGTAAATTGTTTGAAACGGTATTCGGCCTAGATTACACAACAGCGGTAATTATCGGCACAGTATGTGTGGTTTCTTACACCCTGTTTGGTGGTTTCCTTGCGGTATCTTGGACGGATTTGGTACAAGGTTTACTGATGTCTGCAGCGCTATTGATTGTACCAATTGCTGCAATGAATGGTGGCCTTGGTCAGCTATCTAGCGACCTACACAACATCAACCCAGAGCTTCTAACGCTTTGGAATGATGCGAAGGGTGAGCCGCTTTCTGCTATTGCGATCATCTCGCTAGCGGCATGGGGCTTGGGTTACTTCGGTCAGCCACATATCCTTGCGCGTTTTAAAGCAACTCGTTCAAACAAAGATCTTGTGACAGCACGCCGCATTGCGGTTATCTGGACTGCACTGTCTATGGTTGGTGCAATGCTAGTGGGTCTTGTTGGTCTAATTTACGTGACTAACTCTGGCGCGCCTACGCTAGACGATGGCGAGAAGATCTTCATGCTTCTTGTTAACGCGATGTTCCACCCAGTAATCGCAGGTATTCTACTTGCTGCAATCCTAGCGGCAATCATGAGTACTGCAGATTCACAACTTCTTGTTTCTTCATCTGCAATGGCAGAAGATCTGTACAAGCAAATTCTGAAGAAAGACGCAACGTCGGAAGAGATTGTTCGTGTAGGCCGTTTCGCGGTTATCCTAATCTCTCTGATTGCACTTGTTCTAGCGATGACACCAGACAGTTCAGTACTTGGCCTTGTATCTTACGCATGGGCTGGTTTTGGCGCTGCGTTTGGTCCAGCTATCGTGTTGAGCCTGTACTGGTCTCGTATGAACCGTAACGGCGCTCTAGCGGGTATCGTGGTTGGTGGTGTTACGATTGTTCTTTGGAAACAGTTCACGGGCGGTTGGTTCGATGTTTACGAAATCGTACCGGGAATCATCCTATCGACTCTTTCTATCGTTATTGTGAGCCTAATTACTGGCGAACCAGAAGACGAAGTTAAGAAGCAACACGCTGAATTTAAGAAGAACCTAGTTGAGCTAGACTAATTCAATGCTAACGATTCTAGATGAAAAACTAGACGAATTTACATTGTAAAAGATAGACAAATTAGAACGAATAATAGAGTCACTTCGGTGGCTCTATTTTTTGACTACTCTCTAATGCTTTCGACCTCTTGTTGATCGATATTCCAAAGCTCAAAAGCTCAAAAGCTCCAAAGCTCCAAAGCTCAAAAGACTCTTGATGAACATTCGACTCCATCTTCTCAAACTGCTTGTACCAGTTCTGCATGTCTTCTTCGTTAAACCCTGTGTTTTCCATCACACGGACCCAACGTTCTTTCTCACCATACCAACGATAACCATTTAACTGAATGTCAGTGAGGCAGAAGTAGTCCCGCTCGTTCATAGTAAAGAATGGTGGTGCGAGAGATATTGTAGACTTTGGCAATTTAAGTCACAGTGAGTCCGTTCAACTTGATTGAAGTGTATAGGGCATCGTCCCCGAAGCTGATCATTGAGATTGTTGAAGTCAAATTTCTAGACTCGGAATATTTCAGTTTGCGTAGGGATACATTAGAGTTGCTAAGGGGAACCGAGTAAACGAGTAGGAAGGTGACAGTGTCTCAAGCAATCCCGAATATTGGCTTTAACCATGAGAAAACAGCGCAGGCTGAGTTGGAGTTGATTCCGCTGTCTCGACTCTATTCAGAAAGAAACATTAACCACGACCCTCGACTGCCACATCGTGTTAGCTTCTTCTTGATTCTGTTTATCGAGCAAGGATCTGGTACGCACATGGTCGACTTCCAGGACTATCCTTTTAGCCAAGGGAGCGTATTGTTCATTCAAAGAGAGCAAGTGCACGCTTTTGATTTTAGTAATGAGCCACAAGGTACTGCCGTTGTGTTTACTCAGGCATTCCTCGACAGTATTCACGCCAACATGCGCTTGCCAAACTACACACCAACCCACTTGAACAAGGCACACTCTGCGTTACTGTTATTAGATGAACTTCACCAAGATCGAACGCAGAGCCTGCTGCAACAAATAACGACTGAACTGAATCAAAAAGATTCTGATCCCTTGATCGTGATGTACCTTTTCTCGGCTTTAGCGCTGGTTCTTCATCGTCTACGACCTGAAGTAAAGCAAGATGCCTTGAGCCTGCAACAGAATATTAAATTCGCTCGCTACTTTGAGCTTCTTCGAAATAACTATCTACGTGTTCGTGACGCAAACTGGTATGCGAATCAAATTAACACGACCTACAAGACGCTGAATCAAGTGTGCAAGGTTGCAACCGGGCTAACCGCAAAACAGATCATTGATTCTTTTACCGTGTTAGAGATGAAGCGCCAGTTAGTTATTACCAATATTACCTCACAAAAAATGGCGTCTGATTTTGGGTTTGAAGATGCGAGTAACTTCGTAAAGTACTTTAAAAATCATACTCAAATGACCCCTAGTGAATTTCAAAAGAAGTATTCAAAGCCATCCCTTTCTGAATAGCGACTGAGTGTTCATTGATAACTCAAGGTTCGATATCTACCATTTTTCTGCCTAAATACACTCTGCCGCGAGCTTCTCTTGTTGATTAATATAGTTTCCAAGCCAACGAGAGGACTCAATAATGAAAACAATAACTAACGCATTCCAAGCAACAACATTTAAAGCCGCTGAATCCAAAACGAATAAATTCAACTCAACACTATTAATGGCAAGCGTACTCGCAGCCTCTGTTGTGACTGGAACGGTTTCGGCTCAAGAGTTGTCTATTCAAGAGAAAGGCGTGGCGGTCATTTCAAGCATTGAAACAGGCGATGCGCAAGCAGTGAGCTACATTAACCCTGAAAAGTACATTCAACATAACCTAGCGGTAGGCGATGGCTTAGCAGGCTTTGGTGAAGTGCTACAAATGCTCCCTGAAGGTTCTGCGAAAGCGCAAGTTAAGCGCTCATTTCAAGATGGTGACTTCGTCGTAACGCACACTGAATACAACTTCTTCGGCCCCAAAGTTGGCTTCGATGTGTTCCGCTTTGAAGACGGACAGATAGTTGAGCATTGGGACAACCTGCAAGAATTTGCCAAGCCAAACGCAAGTGGACGAACTCAATTAGATGGCGCGACTAAAGTCGTAAATCTCGATCAAACGGACAAAAATAAGCAGTTGGTCAGTGGTTTCGTTAAAGACATCCTGATCGGCGGTGATATGGCGAAGATTAATAACTATATCGATAATGAAGATAGTGCTTACTTACAGCACAACCCAGGAGTGGCTGATGGTTTAAGCGGTTTGGGAGAGGCCTTGGGCGCATTAGCGGAAGCCGGTATGCCAATGGTTTATACCGCCAACCATAAGATATTGGGCCAAGGTAACTTTGTGTTATCTATCAGCGAAGGCCAGTTCATGAACAACCATGTCGCATTTTATGATCTATTCCGCGTTGATAACGGCAAAATTGTTGAGCACTGGGACACTATTGAAACGATCCCTGCTCGCTCAGAGTGGAAAAATGATAATGGTAAATTTGGCTTTTAAATTTGAGTTAAATGGAACCTGAAATGCTTTTTAAAGCGGTGCTTTCATAGAGGAAGTACCGCTTTATTATTTATAAATTTGTAGGGGGATTCAGGCGAGGTACTGTCGTTTAGGGGTTTTACAATGTAAATCGAAACGGTGTGATCGTGGGTAATAAAGGAAAGTGGAGGGATCTGTAAGGCGCTTGAGATCTAAAATGGGAGAGAAAAATGGCTATTTTTTGAACTTAGCGCTCACTTTTGTAATTAGCTCGATGAATTGTTGAACTGAATTGTACATGATGTGTCAATTGTCAGTAACCACTAAAGACCTATAGGACAAAGGTATGCCTGATCTCTATTGCAAAGGATGTAAAAAAACAACACTACATAAGTCTATAATGAAACGTTGTGAATCAGAGCCTGAGACAACATCTGGCCGCATGATGCAATGGACGTCAAAGCTATTTAGTGGAAACCTGTATTACGATATGGAAACACAACACTTTTGCCGAACGTGTAATTGTCGTTGTGAAACGGGAAGTCATGTTCCCCAAGTTGGTTTGGCTTAGTTTATAGTAAGTGCTTACTAACTTAGATCGAAAAAACCTCCGCTCGGGAGGTTTTTGCATTTCTATGCGGCTTTGAGTGCAAGCTCGGTTTCAATGGCATTGCCATCAATTTTCACTTCCCATCCATAGTTTGAGTACTCATTTGCTAGTGCTTGAGCAACATCTTTTGAAACCGTTACGTGTGTCCATGAGCCAATGCTGTATGGCTTGTATGCGAGTTCTTGCGTTTTCATAATAGAGTTATCCTTTCTCTTTGAAGATTCTATTATTCACTTTGGCCTATATCCTTTCTTTCGTTTCTAGCTCAACTTATTTGTTTTTAAGGTCATTTCTATAATAATTTGTTAATGGTCGACAACTGATTTATAAGGGTTGTTATGGGTTGGTGTTTATTTATATTTATCGCGAATGGTAATGGTGTGTTTAGTTTTTTAAATGTGTGAGCGGGGTTTTGCCTGATTGTTCTCACTATGGAATATACTGAGCCGAATTTAGAATGTTTAAGGAATGTTATGTCTCAGCATCAACTCGATCGTATCGATAAAGAGATACTAAGAATTCTGCATATGAAAGGGCGTTTGCCAGTTGTTGAATTGGCAAAACAGGTCAATCTAACCACTTCTCCTTGCTCTGATAGACTGAAACGATTAGAGAAAGAAGGTTACATTACTGGTTATCATGCTGAGTTGTGTTCAGAAAAGTTGGGACTCGATGTACAAGTCTTTATCCATATTCGCCTCGACCAGACCAGCTTTTCCATTTTTGATAAATTTGGCCAAGCGGTTGAACTGATGCCTGAGGTGGAAGAGTGCTATTCGTTGTCTGGTGATTTTGACACCATGATTAAGGTGCGAGTAAAAGACATGAAAGCGTACCAGGCGTTTATGGCTACTAAGCTGGGGACGTTACCCGGAGTGATTCAGACTCGTAGTGAAGTCGTGATTGAAGAACATAAGAAGGGCTTTGGTGTAAACCCTGAGCTGTTGGCAACCTTAAAGTAGAGCAGATTCTTAGTTGTTTCTAAGCTACTTGTTAGCTGTAAGGAACGCTGACCAGACACAAAAAATGGAAGCTAATGAGCTTCCATTTTTATTGGGTGCCAGATACACCGAAAATCAGATAAAGTTAGAACGGATGGCAGTTTACAGTGTGATTGCCGCAGAAATTAAACCGATAACACCACCGAACACGCCACCCCAAACGACTAGCCAACCAAGGTGCTTCTTGATCATGGTTTGAACCATTTCTTTAACGAGTTTTGGTGTCAGTTCATTCAAACGCTGGTCGATGATCGCTTCAATGTTCTCTTTGATTTCATCCATCATTGCGGGTGATTCAAGTTCTTCCTTGATGGCATTTTTTACAGAGTCACTCTTACTGATTTCAATCACAGACTCTTGCATTTTCTCAACAAATGGCGCTTTCATCGGTTGTAGTGCTTCTGTACCACCCACCATTGCTAACATGCCACCAAACTGTGAGTTCTCGATAACATGCACCAGTGAATCGAATGCAGGGTTAAAGTCGATCTTCTTAATCACAGGTTCTAGATTCAGCGACTTTCCGGTCATCTCACTGCTTAGGAAGCGGTCGATGTTACCTTCAGTAAAAAATTGTTCCATCATCAGTTGTTTGATTGCTGCTTTGAACTCTTCAAAGCGTGCTGGAATAACACCAGAACCATATAGGCCAGGTACTTTCTCGAACAACATGTGAATCGCAAGCCAATTGGTGATGGCACCAGAAAATGCGAATAGACCTGCGTAAAGCAAGTATTGGTTTGCTGTCGCATAGCCAGCAGCAAGCAGTGCTAAGGCTATTACGTTAGTTAAGACACTTTTGTTCATGGTTGATCTCTAGAAAGAATACTGCGCGCATTTTAAGAAAAAAACGCCAAGAAAAAAACAAAAGGATCGATGAAGTTTATTCGATAGGCAGGAAAGGGTGCTAAATAGCAGGCATAAAAAAGGCTAGCCTCCCCCCGAAGTCTAGCCTTATTCCAGAACGCGCAAGCGAAGCGTCTTTGTCCCGTTAATAGTATTATATAATTACGACATAACATTCTGCTACGTGTAATTTACCGTTAATTAACAAATTGGTGTGAAACACGCCGCACTTTTAAAGTAGCACATGCATTAGGTGTTGGTTGCATGCTCAAGTTCATCTGCGATGAAGCCACCCGTTTGATGATTCCATAATTGAGCATAAATGCCTTTTTGCTGGATCAACTCTTGGTGCGTCCCTTCTTCTACGATATTACCTGCATCAAGTACGATAAGGCGATCCATAGCAGCAATCGTCGATAAACGGTGTGCAATTGCAATAACCGTTTTACCTTCCATCAACTCTATTAAGCTTTCCTGAATAGCCGCTTCAACTTCTGAATCGAGAGCTGATGTTGCTTCATCCAGAACCAACAGCGGCGCATTCTTCAGAAGTACGCGTGAGATAGCCACACGTTGGCGCTGACCACCCGAAAGCTTAACGCCTCGTTCACCAACTTGAGCATCGTAGCCAATGTTACCAAACGGGTCAGTGAGCGTTTCAATGAACTCGTGCGCGTGCGCTTGTTTGGTTGCGGCATACACATCTTCATCTGATGCCTCAGGACGGCCGTAAAGAATGTTTTCTTTGATCGAACGGTGCAGCAGTGAAGTATCTTGAGTCACCATGCCAATGTTGCTACGCAACGAGTCTTGTGTGACCGAAGAGATCTCTTGGCCATCAATCAAGATGCGGCCACTTTCTACATCATGGAAACGCAGTAGCAAGTTAACTAAAGTCGATTTTCCCGCTCCTGAACGGCCAACCAAGCCGACTTTTTCACCCGGTTTGATGTTGAGGTTTAGGTTATTAATCACACCCTTATTCTCGCCGTAGTTAAAGCTCACGTTATCGAAGTTGATGCCACCCTGTGGCACATCCAAAGGCTTAGCGTCTTTTTTGTCTTCAATAGCGATAGGCTTAGATAGCGTTTTAATGCCATCAATCACTGTACCTAGGTTTTCAAACAAGCCACCAATTTCCCACATGATCCATTTTGACATACCGTTAATACGCAAAGCCAAGCTGACGGCAATCGCAATCGCACCCACGGTGATCGCGTTATCTAACCATAGGTAAATAGAAATACCGGCAATGCTGAACACTAATAAGTAGTTAGCGAATTCAACGCAGATGTTGAAGCCGGTCACTAAGCGCATTTGGCGATGTACAGTATCCAAAAAACCTTCCATGCCTTCTTCGGCGTATTCAGTTTCTCTTTTGCTATGCGAGAACAGCTTTACGGTTGCGATATTGGTGTAGCTATCAACAATACGACCTGTCATTAGCGATCGCGCGTCAGCTTGCTCTGAAGAAACGTCTTTAAGTTTGGGTACAAAGTGCAGTTGGATACCGACGTAAATGAACAGCCACACCAACATCGGAGCCATTAAGCGCCAGTCTGATTCTGCGAGCATGAACAACATCGCAGTAAAATATACGGTGACGTACACGAACACATCGACCATTTTGGTCACGGTTTCACGCACCGCAAGTGAGGTTTGCATCACTTTGGTTGCGACACGTCCTGCAAAATCATCTTGATAGAACGACAGGCTCTGCTTCAAAAGGTAACGGTGGGCTAACCAACGGATAGACATTGGGTAGTTGCCGAGTAAAGTTTGATGAAGCAATAGTGAGTAAGCACTGATCAATATTGGCATCACGACCAGAAGTAAAACGCCCAACCCCATCAGCGTAGATTTGTTGTCCGCGAGGAAGGTTTCTGGATTACTTGTTGATAGCCAATCAACCAGTTGTCCCATGTAACCAAATAGCGCGACTTCGATGATCGCGATGGTCATGCTCATCAGTCCGAGTACGATCAACGGTTTTTCAAAGCCTCGAGTGTAATGGCGACAGAACGCCAGTATCCCAGTAGGAGGTTGTATCGGCTCTCCCTTTGGAAAGGCTTCGGTAAAGCCTTCAAATTTCTTGTACATAGATTTCCCTTTATAAGCTGCTGCATCTATGAGTTAGTGCATCGTAAGCGCAGCTTTGTTTTTATAAATTCGGTTTGAAATTTTATCGGTGTTAATGAGTTCTTATAAGCATTAAGTCATTCGATGGATTTTTTGTTTTAACTTTTAGTTAAGCGATGCAGGAAAGGTTCAAAGAGTGTCTTTCATGACGTTCATTTTAGATTGAATTGGACTGGAAAAGTTAGACTTATTTCAAACGTAATTGATGGTTATGCAACGGTGATAATCCTAACGTTAAATGGATTAAATTGTAACCTAAACTCGCTGTTAGCTAGAGAATGAAGGCAGGATATTTATGCGGCAATTTCCTTAACTAATATGCAAACAGTTGGTTCTTTCTGATGCGCTGTTATCTTGCAGTAAAAATTACCGATTAAACTGATTTTTGCAGTAATTGTTTGGGATAAATATTCAAATCATTATTATTTTCAGTGAATCTTTTCGTAACAAGTTGTTTACAATTCTGAGGTAAATAAAAGATAGGGACGATTGAGATGTTAAACCTACACAAGAAATCACTTCACATTACTAATGTTCAAAACGCTAATTGCGTTGTTATGGTGCCACCAAAAGAATTTCGTTTTAACGAAGAAACTGCGCGTGATAACGAGTTTCAACACCGAGTGGATTTAACCGAAGCTGAGGTGAAGCTAGAGACGATGGCCGAATTTAAAGCCATGGTTGCTTCATTGCGCAAAGAAGGTGTGCAAGTTGTAGAGTTTGATTACCCGGAATTGGGTGTCGAAACCCCTGATGCGGTTTTCCCTAATAACTGGTTCAGTACTTGCAGTGACGGTAGTTTGTTTACCTTCCCTATGGCGTGTGAAAACCGCCAACATGAAGTTAAGCCACATGCTCTTATTGAAGCGTTAGAAGCCTCTGGTCGCATTGTTAATCACAATGAGTCGTTAGAGTCTTATGTTGCTCAAGGCTCTTATTTGGAGAGCACAGGCGTCATGGTTATCGACCATATTAATAAGACGATTTATGCGGCGCTTTCTCAACGTTGTGACCGTGAAGTGCTAGAAGATTATGCAAAGCGCATAGGTTATTCTCGAGTTGTCTCTTTTCAAACGGCATTGCCATCGGGTCAGCCGATTTATCACACCAATGTAATGATGGCGATTGGTGATAACTTCTGCGTGATTTGTGATGAAGTAATTCCTGAGTTTGAGCGTCGCTTTGTCGTAAAGTCTCTTGCAAAGGATAAGCAGGTTATCTCGATCTCAATCGATCAGATGAACCGCTTCTGTGGCAACATCCTGCAACTGGAAACGGTGAATGGCGACAAGGTGATCGCAATGTCTCAATCGGCTTACGATGCGTTCTCTCCAGCGCAGTTAGCTCAGCTTTCGACACACGGAAAACTACTGCCATTCAATGTAAAAACCATAGAAGACATTGGTGGTGGTTCGGTGCGATGCATGTTGGGTGAGGTGTTCTTGCCAACACGAGTCAATCTTTTGTAGTTGGCTACTGGTTTTCAGTAATGAATCTCTAAATACCACTCTATCTGTAGGGTGGTATTTTTGTTTTAGAAGAGAGTGTATTTAGTTTTAGGCTGTTGGCCTCTTTAGCTATAAGAACATAAGAACATAAGAACACGAAAATCAGGTAATCAGGCGGCTTTGAAAGCTCTATGTTCGATGAACTGGGCAGAGAGAGTGACCACTTCTTTCGAATATACGAGCGCTGTGTGGTTGAGTTTGAGAGCACAAGTGTCTGTAGCGCCTCTCAGGTTCGCATCTTCTAGTGTGACCGTGCCATCGCCTGGATTCTTGCCCAATACAATGCGTCCGACTCCCGCGTCGTAGGTGCCAGTGATTACACCAATCGGCACGTCGATATCATAGTCACCTAAGCCATCACTTAAGATCATTTTGCTCGAACCAAATATAAACCCAAGCCCATGGTTAGAAAGCGTTTTAGCGATGGTTGCCCCATTGTGAGGTGTACCAGCGGTAATAATGCAGGTGTCTGCAAAGTTGGGTTGGTAGAATTTAAAGTAATGACGAATCAGTAAGCCACCGAGTGAATGGCCAAAGAAGTAGACTTCATCATGCTCATCAAACCGAGCATTTATAAAGCGATTAAGGCGCTTTGCAGCAGAGGGGAAACGCAGAGAGTTGTAGGCAAATTTGTGCGTTGTAAAGCCACGTTTTTTGAAGTTCCTATCCAGATACTGCATGATCAACGCAGGCATATATAGACCATGAATTAAAACTATATGTTTGTTTTTATTATTCATTTTTATCCTCCGTGTGATGGTATCTCCAGTATATTTAGTCGCAAATCTAAACTCAATAAAACTTGCTACTAATGGGACACAAAAGACAGAGGTGTACGTTATAGACAGAGTGCTCGTTATAGATAAAGAGTGCTTGATGGACAAAGAGTGGTTACTCCGATCTCACGCCACCATACACATCAATGGTTAAGCCGCCTTGTTTAGCGTAATTATTGGGTGTTAGACCGATGGTTTTCTTAAGGTAGCGAATCAGGTGTGGCTGGTCGCTAAACCCAAACTGATAGGCGACGTCTATCCAATCAATGTCATCAAGATTTCGCTTATACAAGTATTCCAACATTGATTCGAGTTTGTTCATCGATTGGCACTGTTTTAGTGTCAGTCCTGTGACCTTATTGAAGCTTCTTTCTAAAGTGCGTTGCGAGCAGAACAGTGTGTCGCCGAGCTCTGCAATCGGTGTTGTGCCAAGCACTCCTAATACCTTGTGCGTGAGTTGACTGTGTCTATCGGATTTACCTGTCGATAGCCAAGGCAGCAGCAAATCATCTAACTGCTGACAACAGGCTTCAACATCGATTTTAGCAAGCTTAATCAATGATATAGCATCGGCATTTGAGCTGCTAAGCAAACCTGAAAGGTCGATAGAGTTAACGCGGCCTAGGCTAGGATGAGGGCAATCTGGGATAGCCAGAGAGTACAGTGCGCCCACATGGAACTTGATGCCCAAATGAATAAACGGCTTCGAGTGGTCCAATTCGATGGCTTTATGGTGTGGCAGCAGCAGATGGCAACCAAAGCCTTGATCGACCTGTTGCTCAATCGTGTAGTGATATGCCTGCTCGCTTGGCGATAAGATCAGGTGCGCTGATGGATCGGGATTGAGTATCGGAAATTGATGAGTTTGAGCGTCGGGCGTCTTTTCAATCAGCCAGTAGCAATCAATGAACTGAGCAACTACAGGGGATTTTGGAGACTGTAACCAATTGATCATTAGACCTTCTGTTTCAGATGACTGTCACTCACAACTATATGTGGGTATCGTTGGAGGTGACAGTTTTTAAGAGCTTCTATTATCAGAACTGAACCTTCAGCTTAGTCCTGATATTTAGCCAATATCAAGGCTAAGCTATTTCTTTAACTCGCTAAAATCAAACTGCAAGATGCGATGCTTTGATGATAACCCCGCGCGTGTGATGGCCTTTTGTGCGCCAATATTACTGCTTTCCGTAGAGCACATAGCTTCTAACCCTTGGCTATTAGCGTGTTGCTTTAGAAAGTGAATAACACGCGTTGCTAAGCCTTTACCGCGTTCTGCTTGAGAAACAATCATACCTAAGTCGGCAAACTGCGTTTGATGCTCATCGAACTTACGGCACTCTCCCGTAGCCAGAACATTGTTATTTTCCCAGTAGCCCCATAGCTCCTGACGAGCAATCAAATTGCTATAGTAACCGGTTAGCCACTCTTTTGGCGCGCCGATTGTTGTTGAAGAAAATTCAACTAACTGATCGAGTTGTTCTTCCGTCGCGAGGCTCATCTCTATCTCTTCAATTCGGCCTGAATCACAATCAGAGTTGGCTAGAAAGTTTTGGCGGTACATCATCGCATTCACTTTAAATGACTCTGTGTTGTCGACACACAGTGATAAATATTGTGGCTCAGCTGTGCTCACGAATGCGCCCTTCATTTCACTAATAACAGAACTGTTATTTTCTACGATTAGGGCGAATAAATCTTCAATACTGTGGTTTGCTGTTGGTGCTAGGAAAAACTGAAGCAAGTAGCCTTCACCATTGACCGCACAGTAGCCCACAAGTGAGTTGTTTTCGTAAAAGCCGTAATGATCAGACATAGGAACAAAACCAAAGTGCCACATACCATCGAGTGGTGCTGTTGATTCAGTAAAGTAAGCGGTTTTAAGTTCGTTTAAGTCGCTAAGTGCGGAGATTTTTTTGATGCCTAACATCGTTTGAATTCCTGTTGTTTCGATTCGGTAGAGTGCGTGGTTGCGGTCTGGTTCTCAGGTCCGTCGATAGACGATGAGATAAATTGATTAGCTGAACCACGTTTCAATGACAGCAATTGTAGGCGACTGCTTGAGGCAGGTATTGAATAAAAACGACAGTTTTGAAAGGTGTGTGGGTGTTAACAGAAGAGCTGATGTTAATTGAAAGAGGGCAAGATATTTTGCCCTCTGCTGAACTTATTGATTGGGACGCTGAATAGGGCGCATTACTTTCCTGAGTCTTCAGCTTTGATGAGTTTTGTATCGACAGTTTCACTCTTTAACTCAGGATCAACTAATACCTTTATCACGCCCTTTTGTAGGATCAGGTTATTAGGGTAGGTGATGATGTTGCCCGAACTGTGTCGAAGAATAACGTGGAACATGGTGATATCGATGATCACACCGCTGATGTCTTCGTCTTTCTCCGCGACTCTTACTCTGTCGCCAATGCGATAAGGGAATACAAAAAATATTAGTACGCTGGCTGTGAGGTTACTTAGAATCGACCATTGCGCGAATAAAGCGACACCCAACACCGCGAATATGGATGACAAGAACAGCGAAATATCACCAAAGCCCAAGTTAAGAACAATCGTAAACACAGCGATGAAGAGTAGAAATAGAACGATATTGAAACACTTAATCACGAACTGCTTCCGCTTCAACTCGACCCGCTTATTTTCCGCTAATGTTTCTATCCAGTTCTTCCCCAAGCGTTTTATCACCCAATACACAACGATAAGCAGTAAACCTAAACTTACTTGCTTAAGCCACATATTGGATTGCAAAAACTCAACCATTAAATAAACCTCAATTTTTTCAAAATAATGACTTCAATCGCTACGACCGCGAGCAGTCCAACACAAAATAGTGGAAACGCCATGGGGTTGTCTGTTCCTGGGATACCAGCAATATTGACCCCGAGTAAACCGGTAAAAAATCCGGCAGGGAGGAAAATACCCGCAATAATAGAAAATAGGTATGTATTTCTATTCATTTTCTCAGCTTGTTGCTGACTTAGGCTCGCTAAAAATACATTAATTTGTTCGATGTAAAACTCAACAGACTCATTAATTCTCAGGATGGTATCAAGGCTGTTCTTTATATGACTGTTGTGCTTACTCAATGGAGTTGGCAGTTCACTCATTAAATCCTCAAAAACGTATTTCTGTGGCTTCAAATAGCGCCTTAGTCTAAGTAGCCTTGAATGCAGAGCATTGATGGACTTAATATCGATATGAGATTCAGACTCTAGCTCATCAATCAGTTGTTCGACGGGAGTCAAGAAGCTTGATATGTAATGGTTAATTCCACGGATCATTCCCAGTAAGACATCAGGTAATGATGTTGGACCTTGGTTTTGTTTTAGATCGGATATTAGATTACTGACCGCTTTCGAAGGAACTTTACGTGTCGATATTAAAGTGCCTTTGTACCATAAGATGCGTAAGCTCAACATATCGTCAGGGTTCGCACCTTCGTTTAGGTTAATGCCTCGCAAGATCATCAAAAAGCAGTCGTGACCAAACTGCTCAAATTGAGGACGAGTGTCGTCTGTGAGTAATGAATCGATGATGGCATTTGGAACCGTATTACTGTGGAGCCATTCTCTCAACCCTTCAGCATCTCTTTGGCAGTGGTACCAAGTTGATTGCTCGAATGGGGCTGGGCTGGTGGTGTGTTCATGTGCCACACCCTCAGAAAATTGCCAGCTTGAAATTATGAAAGCGTCCATTCGCTGTCCTTAGTGATATCGCTGAACTTCTAAATGATATAAACATTTGATTTTATTAAATTAACGATTGCAATGAAGACGCGATTTAAGAGTCATCTTGAGTCAGTTTAATGAGGAGATAGTTTATTGTCTTTGTGACTAGTATGGACTCTCTCTTTGTTTTTTCTAACAAATATCGCTCATTGTGTCGTGATTATAAATTAGCACTCTAGCGTCACGCTAGCGATGGATAAAAAAAGAAAAGACCGAGGCCTTTTCTTTTTAGAGGTGATGAATTATTGGTTAAGGCAAGAGGAGCTTACCCGTTACTCATTCAAGTTCAAATTCAAGTTCGCACTTAAGTTCAAGAAAAAAGCACTACCGACATGGTGCGAAGATATCTTGTTCCTCTCGGTATTCTTTGGTTTGTACGTCCATCAAGCCAAGTAAGGAATCGAACAGGTTGTCGTGCGAAAAGCTCTGTTCCTTTCCTTCTTTACGCAAGCACGTTTCATTGATCCCTTTCTCTGTAGCAAAGCCATCAGACATCCATAGAATCATTGGTACGTGGGTTTGCTCTTTCGGTGCCAGTGAGTAGGGCATGCCATGCAAGTAGACGCCGTTTTCTCCTAAAGACTCTCCATGATCGGAGATATACATTAACGCCACGTTGTATTTATCGGTGAGTTTTTCAAGTTTTTGAATAGCCTGTGAGAGAAAGAAATCCGTGTACAAAATAGTGTTGTCGTAGGTGTTGACGACTTGCTCTTTGGTACAGTTTTCGATGTCAGAACGTGGGCAATCGGGCATGAACTTCCTATGTTCTTCAGGGTAACGTTCATAATAAGCTGGCCCGTGAGAACCGGAAATATGATAGAAAAGGATGTTATTTTCAGTTAGATCTTGGGTATCTTGTCCGAAGTTCTCTAGCATGGCTGTGTCGTAACACACTTCTTTATTACACAAAGGGTCGCTGTCTTTGGCAACCAGTGTCATTTCTTTGATTCGGTGTGCGACTGCTTTATCCCCACCATCGTGCTCTCGCCAGATAGAGTGAATCCCCGCGCGATTCATAATGTCGACTACGTTATCTTGGTTATAAGCTCTGTCTCGGTCGTAGTTGCTGCGATTCATGTTAGAAAACATACACGGAACAGAAACTGCGGTGGCTGTCCCGCAAGACTGAACATCAGAGAAAAATATCGGGTTGTAAGGCTTGGTATGAGCATTGGTTTCTTTCTCATAGCCATAATATTGGTAGTTATACACACGCGCTGTTTCTCCAAGAACAAACACCAATAGCGTTGGTTTAGTTGCTTGTTTAGCTTCCGGTTTTAGCTGCGCGTCTAAGCCGATCTCTTGGTAAGGAATCGGTTTTTTTATGTAAGTATTGTTAATGTATTTTGCAGTTGAAGCGACGTATTCGGTCGGAATGATCATCTTTTTAAGGTGAGAGTTGTTACGACCAATCGAGACATAATCTTTGTAAAATAACCCTGCAATAATCGCGATTACGATCAATGAACTTAACAGACCGATACTTTTCCAAATAGCAAAATCTTTCCAAGATTCCCTCTTAAGGTTTGTGAATAAAAGCATAAGTGATGGGAGACCACCCATTAGAACAAACCATAAAATCGAATACAGACTTAGATAACTTGCTGCTTCTCCGCTGTTGGTTTCAAAAACGTTTTCTATCATTCCATAGTCAACAAAAATGCCATAGCTGAACATGCTATAGCTGACCAAGGAGGAAGTAAGCAGTAATAAGATGAAAAAGGCTTTGGCGAATATCGGCCAGTTAAAAACTTGAAAGATAAAGTTGAATGCAGCGAGAAAGAAAAAGGGAATTGAGATTATGAACCCAATACTCTCCGCTTTTGAGGCGCTCAGAATGTTGAATAGCTCGCGCGCAATAGGTAGGTTAATGACAAGTAGGTAATACACAGCCAGCACGAAAGGGAGTTTGTTTATCGACATATTTAAGCGTGGTAGATTCATCGTAGTTGAGTTCCTGCGTCTCTTATTCCTTTATTTTAGTCTCGCTACCAAGAAAGCTCTAATATCAACGCATAAATCTCAATTAGGCGTGACGAGCGATAAACTGGTTAAAGTGAAATGACGCGGTAGGGCGTGTAGAAACAAAAAATTCACTTTACTGAGTGACCTTCATGACAAGGTGGAACAGCAAAGTGAATTAGTATGTTCAGCTTATTCTATGTGGTTCAATCACATTAGAAGTTGTATGAACCACCGAAGCTAATGCTGTTGAAGGCAAGTGTTTTGTCTTCAGTTTTCAATGAACTGTTGTTGCCAATGTAGTAGTTCTCAACACTCACAGCGTCTGCTTGAGAAATTAGGCGCAATGTTAGATGTTCGATTGGCGTGTATTCAACACCAACACCAAAGTGGAAACCAGTACCGCTATCGTCATCGTAACCCGCGCTCTTGTTTGCGTTTAGGTCAACAGAGCTTAAACCAGCCAATACGAATGGGCGGATTGTGTTGTCGAATGTGTAACCTAGGTTTGCTGACACAGAAATAGACGTCGGTGCCAGTTTTGCAGCCCCTTTTTTGTAGTCAGCGTAATCGTTGTAGCCAAGTTCAACACCCACGATACGGTTAAATTGGTAGCCGCCATATAGGTTGTAGCCCATACCGTCTGAATCTAAACTGCCTTGACCATCTGTATCAGAATCTTGGTAGATACTAAGACCACCACCAATGTAAGCACCGCCGTCAGTACCTGCTGCTAAAGCTGGAAGAGAAACTGCGCTGATTAAACCCAGTGCTAATGCTGATTTCGTTATCTTGTTCATTTTTCCTACTCACTCTTTAATGTCATGCCAGTATCAATTATTTTTGTTTTGCGACCTTTCGACCGTTGATGACCATTATTCCGTAGTCTTGTATGTATTACTGTATGGCTTTGTAAGTTGAATCGTTACATAGATAAAAAAATTCACTTTACTGAGTTACCTTTAAGACAAGGTGGTACAGCAAAGTGAATGAGTATATTCAGCTTATTCTATGTGGTTCAATTACATTAGAAGTCGTATGAACCACCGAAGCTAACACTGTTGAATGCTAGTGTATGGTCGTCGCTTTTGAGTGAACCGTTACTGTAGGAATAGTTGTCTTCTACACTTACTGCATCTGCTTGAGAAATCAGGCGCAATGTTAGGTGTTCGATAGGAGTGTATTCAACACCGACACCGAAGTGGAAGCCAGTACCGCTATCGTCATCATAATTTGCTGCGCTATTTGCGTGAAGGTCGACAGAGCTTAAACCTGCTAACACAAATGGGCGAATAGTGTTATCGAACGTATAACCGAGGTTTGCTGATACAGAAATAGACGTTGGTGAAAGTTTGTCTGTGCTGTTTTTGTAGTCTGCATAATCGTTATAGCCAAGTTCCACGCCAACGATACGGTTGAATTGGTAACCGCCGTATAGGTTATAGCCCATGCCGCTAGAATCTAAGCTTGGCGCGCCATCTGTATCCGAACCTTGATAAACACTAAGTCCGCCACCTACATACGCACCGCCATCTGTGCCTGCTGCAAAAGTTGGAAGTGAAACTAAACCGATTAATCCGAGTGCTAATGCTGATTTTTTCATGATGATACCTTGTTAATTCATCCTGTGATGCAAATCACGGTATCGCTGATTTTTGATTTATAAAACCCTCACAAATGAAACCTATCTTTTCATTGATAGTGCGATTGTATGTACTCCTAGAGTTTTCAAGCATTAACGGGGTTTTTGTTGGTTATATCGTTTATAAATAAAATTCATATATTGACAAATAGTTAAATTTGCTAAATAAAACGATGTTTTTTATGGTCTGGGTGGAATTTCATTTATCTAACCTATTGATAAATAAGGCTCAATCAATGAGCTTAACATCGTATTGTAGTATTTATTGGTTTGAGTTAGAGAGTTGATTCTAGTGATAACAAGGAGAGTTGGATGTTAAACAGAGCAAACACAGGTTTGGTGGTTGTGGACGTACAAGGCAAGCTCGCACGCCTTGTTGATGAGAGCGATACACTGATCTCTAACTGTGGAAAGTTGATTAAGGGTGTACAGGTTTTGGGGTTGCCAATTGTTAGCTTGGAGCAGAATCCTGAGAAGTTAGGTGCTACGGTCGACGAGCTGAATGACCTGCTGAGCGATGCTAAGCCGATACCGAAATTTACGTTTAACGCGTGTAACGAGCCCCAGTTTGTTGAGGCAGTGCAAGCCAAAGGTGTGGATACGTGGTTAGTGTGCGGCATCGAAGCTCATATTTGTGTTTATCAAACAGCAATGGGGTTGTTAGCTCTTGGGTACAAGGTTCAGGTAGTTGGCGACTGTATTAGCTCGCGAACGGCACTCAACAAGGATCTGGCAATCCGTCGACTAATGGATGCTGGTATTCAAATTACAGGATTGGAAATGAGCTTATACGAGCTAGTGAAAGATTGTCGCGCCCCAGATTTTAAGCCCATCTTGTCCTTGATTCGCTAATCACCGAGAGGCTGTCGGTCGCCACCGCCTCGGTAGGAATCGAGCGCAACCTTCAAGCGACGCAGTTTGTCGCGCGATCGGTTCTTGTGATTGACTGCGATTCCCATAGAAAGCACATCCACTAATGCCAACATAGCGTAGCGAGAAGCCGATGGTTTGTAGATGAAGTCGGTTTCCATATGCTTGATGGGTAACAAGATATCGGCAATTTTTGCTAGCGGTGTATCTTGTGGCGTAATCGCGATGATCTTAAGTCCATACTGTTTAGCTAGCTCTGCGGTTTCAGTGATCACGGGCGTAAAGCCTGTCGCTGAAATCATCACCATCACGTCATTGGCATCGGCTGTAGCGGCAACCATACGTGACATCAAGCCATCGTTGTACGACACCACTGGGTAGCCCAATCGGAACAGCCGGTGTTGCAGTTCTTGTGAGGCGATAGTCGAGCCGCCACCCATGCCGATAGCAATGATCTGCCTGGCGTTATGCAGCCAGCTGACTGCGGTTTCAACGTCTTGTTCTTTGAACAGAGTGCGGTTGATGTCTAGGCTCTGCTTGATCGATTCGTAGATACCTTGATAACCCGTTTGGTCAACAGGCTCAAGGATAAAGCGCTGGCCAACGGTTAGTGTCTGAGCCAACTTAATCTTCATATCACGTACGTTGCTGCAGCCGATCGCCTTAGCAAAACGCGTAATGGTGGCTTCGCTCACTTGAGCACCTTCAGCAAGTTCTGTAATGCTGGCATTGGCAGCAAAATCAATGTCGTCCATGATCAGCTTGGCGACTTTCTTTTCTGCATCACGAAGAACAGGAAAACGCTCTGTTATCTGTGAAATGATATCTACTTCTAAACTCAAGAATCCTGATCCTTTGTTGATGGGGCTAATCGTATTGCTTAGTTTTTAAGAACCTAGCTCTTAAGAACCAAGCCATTTAGCACTAATCCATTTAAAACTAAGCCTTAGCCCCGTTAGTATATCTTATTGCTTCGTTGATTCTAGCTTATTGAAAAATCGACCTAGAAACAGGTTTCCACCCATTTGGTCACCTGATGTTCGTCATCGCTGATGGCAATGTAGCGCCATTTGTCGAAGGTTAAACACGGATGTGAGGTGGAGAAAGCAATCATGTCGCCCACTTCAATCTCAGAAGAACCGTCGGTTTCCACAAAGGTATGTTGATCCATCACCGCAGTAGAGGTTAAGCCTTTCACTGATATAGCTTTGCCATTGCGATAGCCGCGCTCGGCAATCGGTAAACCCGCATCAAAGGCCACATCACGCTTGCCTAGCCCAACCACTAACTTCGTTGGTTCCGGACGAGAGATTACATAAGCCCATACCTCAAGTGCCGATTCTAAATCACCTCCCAATTCGCACGCGTAGCCTTGGTTGACTTGGGCACGTTGCAACACCTTGCTTTGTGCGTCTAGGTAAATGCCTGTGTCGTGAATGGCATAACAACCCGGACGGATGATCGCCAAATAATCGGTTAGGTTCGCCAAACATTCTGCGACTACATCGTACCAAGCAGATCCTGCACCAGTGATGATAGGTTGCCCTGCAATTAGGCCATCTGATGCGAGGCTTTCGACCGAAGTGAGCGCCTGATTTAAGAAGGTACGAATGTCTTGTTCTGCATTGTCACCGTGAATTACACCCTCGTACACCTCAATACCTGCCAGCGAAAGGGCTGGTGTGTCTTGGATGGTTTGAGCCAGTTCTAGAACTTCTTGTGGTGAACGACACCCACAACGACCACCCGGTACACCAAACTCGATCAGTACTTTTAGCGTCTGCTTTGTATTGGCGAAATATTGGTTAAGTTGCTGCACGTTTACTGATGAATCCACACAACAATAGAAATCGACATCAAACTCGCGAATAAGTTGTTCGATGACCGCCATGTTGGTTTTACCTACCAATTGGTTGGCCATGATGATTCGTTTCGCACCCGCCATTGCGGCAACTTCTGCCTGTGCAGGCGTTGCTACTGTTATGCCCCAAGCGCCATTTTCTAGCTGTTGGCGGAAAAAAGCAGGAGTCATGGAGGTTTTGCCGTGTGGCGACAATTTAACCTGATGATGATCGGCGAATGATTGCATCCAATTCAGGTTATTGGTCAATGCCGATTGTTTGATAACTGCAACCGGAAGTGAAACATCTTCATCAACCAGTCGATAAATACCGTTCTCAGATTGTGATATTGCTCTCCCTTTTTGGCCTTTTTCAGTCAAGATAAAACTATCGTTTTGATACTTTATAACATCTTTTTGTGCCGAGTTATGTTTCATTGCTGATTCCTAACATGATTTAAGTTGTTGTTATTTAATATTTAAATATATCCATAATCTGTTTTGTGGTAGAAACTATCACACAAATTAAAATATTATGTGTGTTTTGTCACTGAAAATAATCGGCTGAATTTCTAATATAGCTCCATCAACACAGTGGATTGAGAGAGTGAAAAATGTTGTTCGATACGATAATTAAAAATGTAGAGGTGTTTGACGGCACCGGCGAACAATCGTTTTGTGCCGATGTAGCAATCCGAGATGGAAAAATAGCCGAAATTGGTCAAATCGATCATGAAGATTGTGGCCAGTTGGTTGAGGGAGCAGGCTTAGCATTGGCTCCTGGTTTTATCGATGTACACACACATGACGATACCAATGTAATTCGTTACCCAGACTGCCTGCCTAAGATCAGCCAAGGTGTCACAACCGTGATTGTTGGCAACTGCGGTATCAGCGCATCGCCAACCATTTTGGCTGGTGACCCACCTGACCCAATGAATCTTTTAGGCGCTCAGGCTGATTTCAAATACCCAACTTTTTCAGCGTATGCACAAGCGGTAGAGCAAGCTCAACCAGCAGTAAACGTCGCAGCGTTAGTCGGCCATACGACATTGCGTAACCAAGTGATGGACGACTTACAACGCACAGCAAACGAAGACGAAATTGCAGCGATGCAGACCAATCTTGATTTGGCGATGGCGCAAGGCGCATTAGGTTTGAGCTCGGGTTTGGCTTACGCAAGCGCGAAACAAGCGAATGCTAACGAAGTGATGCAGTTAGCGAAAGTGCTTTCTGGCCATGGCGGCATCTATACCACGCATATGCGTACCGAATTTGAAGAGATCTTAAGCGCGATGGAAGAGGCGTTTGAGACAGGACAATACGCGAAAGTGCCTGTTGTTATTTCACACCTTAAATGTGCAGGTGCGGGCAATTGGGGCAGAACTGTTGAAGTTCTTGATTTGATGGACAAGGTTTCTGAGCACCAAGATGTGTCTTGCGACTGCTACCCATACTCAGCGAGCTCTTCGACATTAGATTTGAAACAAGTGACCGACGATTTCGACATCTTCATCACTTGGTCTGAATCAAAACCAGAACACGCAGGCAAAACGCTGAAGCAGATTGCTGATGAAATGAATCTACCCCTGATGGACGCAGCAAAAGCGCTTCAACCAGCGGGCGCGGTCTATCACTGCATGGATGAGAACGACGTAAAGCGTGTATTGAAATACAAACTGACCATGGTCGGCTCAGACGGTTTACCCAATGACCCGCATCCACACCCAAGATTGTGGGGCACCTTCCCGAAAGTGCTAGGTCACTACTGCCGAGATGAAAAATTGTTCTCGTTGCCAGAAGCGATTCACAAGATGACCGGAATGTCGGCTCAGCGTTACAACTTAGCCGGCCGAGGCGAAGTTCGCTGTGGTGCTTTTGCCGATTTAGTTTTATTTGATCCAAAGAATATTAAAGACACAGCAACATTTGAAAATCCTATTTCAGTTGCACAAGGAATAGAAAGTGTATTTGTAAATGGTGAGTTAACTTACCAGCAAGGAAAAGTAAGAAATAATCGTTCAGGCGTTTTTATTTACCGAAACTAGAATTTAAATTATTTATTAAATTCAGATGGCTATAAAAATGGCGAATTAATTTAAATATATTGGAATAGAAATTGTTTTATCTGGAAAGCCAATATTATCTATAAATAAGTGGAGTTAAAAAATGACTATTAAACGTTACGGTGTTGAAGGCGGTACAGGTACAGGCGGACAACATTTACCATTTGCACGTGCAACTGAAGCAGGTGGTTTCCTATACGTTTCTGGCCAGACACCGATGACAGATGGTGAAGTGGTTGAGGGTGGAATTGTTGACCAGTCTCGCCTAGCGATCCAAAACTGTGTCGATATCATGACTGAAGCGGGTTACGGCCTAGAAGACGTAATGCACGTAAAGGTTGTGCTAACGGATTCTCGTTACTTCCAATCTTTTAATAAAGTATTCAAAGAGTTCTTCGGTGCTAACCCACCGGCTCGTATCTGCATGGTTTGCGACTTAGTTGTAGACGTGAAGGTTGAAGTGGATGTGACTTGCTACCGCGCCGATCGCGGATAGTAATAACCTAATCACAATTACCTACTTAGAGAGTATTAGGGGTTAGTTATCCCTGTTATTATCCTTTAATACTCTCACCCTACATTTATAAAAATTACTTTAATTAAAAAAGATAAAATCAATAAAGTAATCATATGAAATATAAAATGAATGAATCATAAATAAAGTTCAAGAATGAACTCAATATTTCACTGAGAGGTGTCAAATGAACAGCACACTTTTTCTTACAGGCTTCGGCGTGTACGTATGTTTTTTAATTTGGTTAGGCTGGTTTGTCTCGCGTAATCAAAAATCTGGCGAAGATTTCTTATTAGGTGGCCGTGGCCTACCTATGTTCTTAGTACTTGGTACAACAGTAGCGACGATGGTTGGTACGGGTTCTAGTATGGGTGCGGTTGGCTTCGGCTACGCAAATGGCTGGGCAGGTGCTCTGTACGGTATTGGTGGTGCGATAGGCATCCTATTACTTGCGCTTTGGTTTGCTCCGGTTCGTAAATTGAACTTCATGACCATGAGTGAAGAGCTGGCTTACTATGTTGGCGCTAACCGCATCGTGAAAAACGTTGTAGGTGTACTGATCTTTGTCGCTTCAATTGGTTGGTTAGGCGCTCACATTCTGGGTGGTGGCATGTACTTAGCGTGGATTGCAGACATCGACCTCAACCTAGCGAAAATCATTATTGCAGCGGCATTCACTATTTACGTGGTGATCGGTGGTTACACAGCCGTTGTGTGGACCGATACCATTCAAGCTGTCATTCTTTTTGCTGGCTTCATCTTGATGGCGGTTATGTCAGTCGATTACATCGGCGGCATGGATAACCTTTACGCTGCCATGGAGCCTGCTGCTACGAGCTTTTTAGCAATCGATAAACTGGGTCTTCTTCCTGCTGTGTCTCTGGCTGTGGTTATTGGTGTTGGTGTACTAGCTACGCCTTCATTCCGTCAACGTATCTACTCGGGTAAAGATGTATCAACCGTTCGTCGCTCATTTGTTGCATCGGGTGTGTTGTATCTTTTCTTCTCAATCATCCCTGCAATCATTGGTATGGCAGCACATGCCATTGATCCATCATTGGATAATCCGAACTACTCGTTCCCTTATGTTGCAGCAACGGTTCTTCCGGTTGGCGTTGGCATGATTGTTCTTATCGCGGGTCTTTCTGCAACCATGTCGAGCGCAAGTTCAGATGCGATAGCTGGTGTGTCTATCTTACTGCGTGATGTTTACGTGATGTTCACTGGCCGCGTACCAAACAAAGAGTCAATGGTGAACTATTCTCGCTTGGCATTGATTGTGGTGATTGGTTTTGCACTGTTGTTCGCACTGACGTCAAACGACATCATTGGCTACATCACGAAAATGATTTCAACCGTAATGTCGGGCATGTTTGTGTGCGGTATGTTGGGTCGATTCTGGAAACGTTACAACTGGCAGGGTGCGCTTGCTACGCTAGCGGGTGCATCTGTGGCTTCATTTGTTGTAATGCTAAACGCAGACTACACGGCTTTCTGGGGTAACCCTGTGATTCCTTCTTGTCTAGTGGCTCTAACGGCTGGTGTGCTGGTAAGCCTATGTACTCCGGCTAACCAAGTGACACCTGAAATGGCAAAAGCAATTCTTGATGACGAGCGCGCTCTGATGGAAATGGAATTGTCAGATTCAGGTGTGCTTGAAGAAGACGCGTCTTCTCAACGTCCAGCAAATCAAACAAGCTAATCTAAACGCTCCACAGCTAGTTAGTACAACAAATTCAGTACAACAAGTTGTGGAGTGGTTTAGCTAGCTCAGGCTCTGCTTCTCGGTAGGGCCTTCTTCCCCATTTATATCTCTATTTTAGGATCGGCTATGCCTGCATCTTCTAACTTCAATATTGCTTTCTTTGGCGAGTGCATGGTCGAAATCAGCGGCTCTCCATTAACCAAAAAATTCGGCGGTGACACGCTCAATACCGCGCTTTACCTTTCTCGCTTAACCCAACATCAAAACCTCTTTGTTCATTACGCGACGGGCCTTGGTAGCGATGAACTGTCTCAAAATATGATTGATAGCTGGCAGTTAGAGGGCATTCAAACCAATTTCGTTGAACGCATTCCAAACAAGTTACCTGGCTTATACATGGTAGAAACCGATGAAACGGGTGAGCGACATTTTCACTACTGGCGCAACGATGCGGCAGTAAAGTTCTACTTTCAAATCGATAACTTAAACAAGCTTGAAATTGCCCTGACCGAGAAACAAGTCGGTGCGATTTACATCAGCGGTATCAGTATCGCGATCTTGGATGATGCCTCTCGCGAGCGTTTATTCAAAGCCATTAGCGTGTTCTCAAACCAAGGCGGCAAGGTGATTTTTGATAATAACTATCGCCCGCAACTTTGGAGCACTGAGCAAGCTCGACATTGGTACGCCAAGTTACTGCCATTGGTAGACATCGCCTTGATTACCGAAGACGACGATCTGCTTGTATGGGGTAACTCAGAGAGCGTTCAACAACGCTGCCTTCGTTTGGGTTGCCAAGAGATCGTTATCAAACGTGGCTGCGAGCCATGCAAGATTGTTCAAGTTGAACAGGGCAACATTATTGAGAATTATGTCTCAGCAACTCGTGTTTCTAACGTGGTTGATACCTGTGCTGCGGGCGATTCATTCGCCGCGGGTTATTTAGCTGCGCGTCTTACTGGCGAGAGCGCCACCGACGCAGCCGAACTTGGCCACCAACTGGCTTCCATCGTTATTCAATACTCTGGCGCAATCATCCCCGTGAGCGCTATGAGCCAACTGATTAAAAAATAAAATAAAAAGCGGAATTATTATGTCTCAAGAAATGATCAACAAACTTAAGCAATTCAAAGTTATCCCTGTTATCCAAATTAACAAGGTTGAACACGCGATTCCACTGGCAAAAGTGTTGGTAGAAAACGGCCTGCCAGTTGCTGAAGTGACATTCCGTACTGAAGCGGCAGCAGACGCGATTCGTGCGATGCGCGATGCGTACCCAGAGATGTGTATCGGTGCTGGCACAGTATTAACGCCAGCGCAGATCGACCTTGCGAAAGAGTTAGGCAGCGAATTCATCGTAGCTCCGGGCCTGAACCCAAACACCGTAAAACGTTGCCAAGAAATCGGTATGCCAATCGTTCCGGGCGTAAACAACCCAAGCCAAGTAGAGCAAGCGTTAGAGCTTGGCCTTAACTTCTTGAAGTTCTTCCCGGCAGAAGCGTCTGGCGGCATCAACATGGTGAAGTCTCTGTTAGCGCCATATGTTGATGTGTCTTTAATGCCAACGGGCGGTATCGGTAAACACAACGTGAATGACTACTTAGCAGTGGATCGCGTGGTGTGCTGTGGTGGTACTTGGATGGTGTCGCCGAAAATGATCGAGAATGAGCAATGGGACGAGATTGCAGTATTGGTTCGTGAAGCGGTCGCTCTTGTTAACGAGCAATAAGCTTTTGAACTAGCGATAACAAGCTTTCGAATTAGCGATAACGAGCAACAGCAGTGGCTGATGGTTCTGTTTTGTGAATCGCCTCCGATAAACAAAACAGAACCGTATTTATATAGGAAAACTAATAATGAAAAAAACTATATTATCCCTATTGATTTCAGGTTCAGTAGTGTCCCCAATGGCGTTAGCAATGGCTCCAAATACCGATCTAAATTTAATGCCGTACCCACAAACGGTCGAGCTGAAAGCTGGGCAAGTTAAGGTCGACGGTAACTTCAAGGTTTACATCAAAGGCTTTAATTCTGATCGCGTTGAGTACACGGCGAAACGCTTTATTGATCGCCTTGAGCGTCAGACGGGTGTGCCGATTCTAAATTGGCAGGTTGGTAGTGCAGACGAAGCGAACCTGATCATTGATATCGACGCGGCGCCAAAGTCTGAAGTACAAAATATCGACTCTGTAGAGTCCTACAAAATTACCACTCAGGGTGAACAAATCACGCTGAGTTCACCAAGCCCATACGGCACTATTCACGGCATCGAAACCCTTTTACAGCTCGTTGAAACCACTGCGACTGGCTACCATATTCCTGCTGTTACGATTGTCGATGAGCCTCGTTTCCGCTGGCGTGGTGTTTCTTACGACACGTCACGTCACTTTATTGAATTCGATGTGTTGATTCGTCAGTTAGATGCGATGGCGTCGGCGAAAATGAACGTGTTCCATTGGCATTTCTGGGACGACCAAGGCATTCGTATTCAAACTGAATCTTGGCCGCGTCTTTGGTCTGAAACCGCCGATGGTAATTACTACACCAAAGACCAAGTGCGCTACCTAGTTGAATACGCGCGTAACCTTGGTATTCGTGTGATTCCAGAGGTGTCTCTTCCGGGTCACTCTTCTGCGGTTGCTCACGCTTACCCACGCTTGATGTCGGGTGGTGAAGGTCAAAGCTACGAACAAGAACGTGGCTGGGGTGTGTTTGAACCATTAATGGACCCATTGAACCCAGAAGTCTATGAGATGCTGGGTGATGTGTTTGATGAAGTGACCGAGCTGTTCCCTGATGAGTACTTCCACATTGGTGGCGATGAGCCAAATTATGCGCAGTGGAAAAACAGCGAAAAGCACCAACAGTTCATTGAAGAGAACAATATCGATGGCGAGCGTGGTCTGCAGTCTTACCTCAATGTAAAAGTTGAGAAGATGCTCGAAGAGCGCGGTAAGAAGATGACCGGTTGGGATGAAATTTGGCATAAAGATCTGCCGACTTCAATCGTGATTCAAAGCTGGCAAGGGCACGACAGTATTGGTCGTGCGGCGAAAGAGGGCTACCCAGGTATTCTTTCTACGGGTTACTACCTAGATCAACCTCAGCCGACGAGCTACCATTATCGCAATGACCCAATGCCAAGCGGTATCACTGTTGACGATAAGCTGCACAGTGGCGAGAAATTCGTGACGTATCAATGGGAAAAGCCACGTTCAAAAGGCGGCCCACGTAAGGGAACACTGACCATCATTGAAGCGAAAGACGGTACTTTCCGTGCCTTCAGTGATTACAACGGTAAGTCTCGCGAAGAGATCTTTATCCTTGATTATGTGCCGGGCAAAACCTTTGTTGGCCACTTCGATAACTTCATGTCGTACACCGAGTTCAACTTAAACCTAAATCCAAAGGGTTTTGCAGAAGGCAGTTACCAGTTGGTCGGTAATGTGCGCTGGCCAACCACTGGTGAAGTGATTGCGAGCAGTGATGTTGAAGGCAGCGTGATTCCTGAACCGAATGGTGGTTACCCAGCAGAATTAACGGATAAAGAAAAAGAGCTTATCTTGGGCGGCGAGATCACCATGTGGCTAGAGAACAAAGACAGCCTCACGGTTGAAAACTACCTATGGCCGCGCAGCTATGCGATTGCAGAGCGCTTCTGGTCTGATGCGGAGTTGACGGACGAACGCAGCATGTACAAGCGTATGAAAGCGATGGATACATGGTCTGATGTGTCGGTTGGGCTACGTCATCATGCGGACGCTGACATGCTGTTAAAACGTATTGCGAAAGGGCAGGATATTCACGACCTGCGCGTGCTTGCGAAATACACAGAACCAGCACAGTACTATGCGCGCAACTGGGAGAAGTGGAACTCAACTGAACCTAAGGGCACTTTATACAGCCAGTACGAGCGTCTAAATCGCTTCGTTGATGCGCTACCAGTGGAAAGTTACGCTGTGTACGAGATGCAAGATTTGGTCAATGAAGTCGCGACGGATAATCAACAAGCGCTTGAGCAACTTGCAGAGCATTATCAACAAGTAAAAGCGGCTGCACTCGCTGCTGAAACTGTCTTCGCCGGAAATTTATCTTCGGTAGAGACTGTGGTGGTTGCAGAGAAAACCGTTGAAGTCGCAGACTTGGCGTTAACCTTGATTGCTAAAGCACAAGCAGGTGAAAAGGTTCGAGCATCAGATGCGAATGCCTACCAAGCGATATTGTCTGATTCAGCGAAGATCTACGATGAATCGATCATCGCGATTGTTCGCCCAACAGAGTTACTCTTGAAGCAGATAGCTGAGTAAGTCTTTAACTGATTAGCTGATAAGTCACACGCCAATAACTGAATCAAAACCGCCCTCTGTGGGCGGTTTTTTAGTTTTAGCGTCTCAATAGAGTGTGATTTCTAAATTCTATGTAAGCGATTACTTACAATCACTATCACTATCACTATCACTATTCTGTAGAGTTAACGTGAATGTCATGCCTTGATCTGGGTTGTTCTTCGCTATCAAGGTGCCTTGCATATCCCGCACATTATTTGCTGTGATAGCCAAGCCGAGACCTAAACCTTCGCCCATTTTTTTGTTGGTATGAAACGGTTCGAAAATGGTCTCGAGTTGGTCTTCTGAAACGCCACAGCCATTATCTTGCACCTTGATGATCACGCGTTGTTGATCGGTATGTGCGCTGACAACAATGGTCGCGGGTGTTTGATTTTGAGTTGCATCTACAGCGTTTCTGATTAGGTTGCCAAGCACTTGACGAAGTCGTGCCTCTTCTCCCATCACCATCGAAATATTAGAGGCGATACGTATGCGAATATCGACGTTGTCTAATTCGGCTTGGTGAATTCGTAGGGTTTCTTGCAGTGCTTCGGTGAGTGAAACTGGATAGGGCTTCTCAAGTCTTTTAAAGGCGAACGACTTCAATTGACTGGTCATGTTGGCCATTCTGTCGATCAGGCTCATGACTAAGTTCATGTTCGCTTTCAACATCTTGGTCTCGCCTCTTTCCATCAGTAACTGGTTACTTGAAAGCAGGGTTTTTAGACCAGTAAGCGGTTGATTCAACTCATGAGTGATCGCACTCGACATCCGCCCTAATGCGGCAAGTTTGCTTGATTCCACCAGTTCTTGCTGCGCATCTTTGAGATCTTGTGTTCGCTCTTCTACCCGCAGTTGAAGCGTCTTATTGGCGTTTTGTACCGCAATTTCTGCTTTCTTACGCTTGCTGATGTCGATCACTGTGCACAGATAATAAGGCGTTGAATGCCAAGGGAACGAGCTAATAGAAAATAACACTGGGAAGTAGCTGCCATCACTGCGTCTTGCCATGGTTTCGACGCTGGTGATCTCGGCCAATTCTTGGTGTTGTTCTAAGTTTTTGAGCAATTGTAAGGTGGTTGAGTTTGGGTTACCTGCTTCAAATAATTGCCACGCCTTGATGTTGCTGATCATCGAATCAGAAAGGCAAAAGTAGTTCTTCGCCATTAGATTAATATCGTGGATATGACCATGTTTATCGATCAATACCAACCCGACATGCGTCTTATTAATCATTCCTGACAGTCGTTTTTCCGACTCTTCGATGAGCTTTTGAATTCGCAGATTACTGAGCTTTTTCTGACGTCTTTGATAAAGAATAACCAGCAACAGCAGAATGAAAAGACAGCCCACCGCCACACTCCAGCTGATCCAGTTAGTGGTTTGGTTGAGGCTGGTTAATGGCGTGAGGTAGGTTAAACGCCAATTGAGGTCGTCTAACTTGATGGATTGAATGAGGTAATCTTTATTTTGCAGTCGCCACACGCGAATATGGGTTTGGTCGTATAGCTCACGCTTTGTCGCTGTGGGCTGAGAATTGAATGTGTCGTTGAACCAATCGGCACTCAGTCGGTGATCACTGGAGAGAAAGAACTGATCACGAGGGTTCTGGAACAGTATCGCTTCACCATCGGCGAACCATTGATCGGTTAACAATGACAAATCGATCTGCACCGCAACAATACCGACCACATCGGACGCCCGATAAACCGGCGCGGCAATGAAGTAATCGGGTGTCACGCCTTTATTTTTGGTCACTACCGAAATCGCACCGCCTTGCTGGTGGATCTTAGAGACAATCGTGCTGGCGTTCTTTTTGCTTAGCTTGCTTCTTTCGACACTCGATACCAACAAATCACCTTCGCCAGAAAGCAGATACCAGCCCTTAGTATTGGCGGCTTTATCCAATTGAATCAGCTGCTTCTTAATGCGATTTTCGAGGCGTACTTCACCATCAATGAAACGCACACTAGTTTCATCGTTCGTCACCAAGTAGGGCAGATAATAGAAACGTTTGAGCGTGCGCCTGGCTTCTGCAATGTATCCGAGGAAGCGTTGTTCTGCATAGCGTTGGGCTTGTTCGAGCTTCCATTGGCTTATGCCACTTTTGGTGGTTACCTGAACTAAACCAATTAATAAACAGGCACATAGGAACAACCAATATCGATTGTTGTTAACCATTTTTGATTAAATCCTTTTAAAATTAGTGACTTGTCCATTTAAACTAGTGGCTTGATAAGGTTTTCTGTTTGCTTTTTAAGCGGATGGCAAGTGAGACAAGTTGACGCTAACAAACATTATAAAACTGTTAAAGGAGTGTTATTCAAAGTGGGAGCTAGCTCCTTTTCGTCTGCAGCTTTTTTACATACCGTGGGCGATATTATTCAGATATAAGCGGCGGAACCAAACCATGCAGCGTATAGCTTTGATTGAAGATGATGCAATTGTGCGTCAGGCAACCAGCCAATGGTTACAATTAGCGGGCTTCGATGTCACCGCATTTGAGTTTGGGCAAGATGCGTTAAACGCGGTAGAGCAGGGTGATTTCCAAACTATCATTAGTGACGTACGGTTACCTGATATTGATGGTGTTGAACTGCTGGGGCGCTTTAAACATCTTGTGCCAGATGTGCCTGTCATCTTGATCACCGGTCACGGTGATGTCGACATGGCGGTGAAAGCGTTGCAGCAAGGGGCGTATGATTTCATTGAAAAGCCATTCGACCCAGAGCGTTTGTCTCAAACGGTTTCGGAAGCGGTCGACAAGCATCAAAGTGGCCAAGACAGAAACAGTCGTCAGAACTATCTGGATAACCTGAAGGGCATTGAACAGGTTCTGATTGGCCGCAGCAAAGTGATGTGTGAATTGCGAGAGCAAATACAAAAAGTTGCCTCGATTGATACCAATGTGATCATTTATGGTGAAACCGGCTGTGGTAAAGAGCTGGTCGCCTCTTGTTTGCATGAATTCAGTCAGCGTAAAACCCACCCATTTGTGCCGTTAAACTGTGGCGCGATTCCAGAAAACCTCTTTGAAAGCGAGCTATTTGGACACGAAGCAGGTGCGTTTACTGGTGCTGCCAAGCGACGTATTGGTAAGCTTGAATTTGCCGACAAAGGCACGGTGTTTCTCGATGAAATAGAGAGTATGCCGCTGTCGATGCAGGTCAAAGTGCTGCGCACCTTGCAAGATAATATCGTTGTACGCGTGGGTGGGAATCAGCAACAACATGTTGATCTACGAGTGGTCTCTGCCTCGAAATGCGATCTACTGAATCACCCCGATTTTCGCCAAGACCTTTTCTATCGTTTGAACGTTGCCCAACTGCATTTGCCTCCCCTTAGTGAACGAGAAGACGATGCTTTGATCCTTTTCGAACACTTCACTCAAGAAGCGAACAGTGAAACTCGAGTCGCCAGTGAGGCTGATCGCTATGCCTTGTTGTCGTATGCATGGCCGGGCAATGTGCGTGAACTGCGTAATATCGCGATTCGTTTTGCACTGGATGAAAGCCTGACTGTTGGGGATATTTTGGCGTGTCGCCCCAATTCTGTCACAGAGTCCACAACGGCAGGCATCCCGTTGGCGGTTCAAGTGCAGAGCTTTGAGCGGAAAGTGATTCATGATGCGTTAGTGCGTTATCAGGGGCGCATCAATGATGTGATGCAAGACTTGGATTTACCCCGTCGAACATTGAACCAAAAAATGGTGCGCTATGCGTTGAACCGAAGTGACTATGTCGATTCGTAAATGATGATGAGATTAGAGGTGCTGTCTGATTTCAATAAGCAAAAAATGGCTCATCAGATATTTATCATTTTATAAACATTGATCACGTAAATGTAACATAGTGTGATTTGGCTACCTTTAAATCGATGTTATTCGTTGCTTGGGATAAGCAAAAAATAGCTCACTGATTCGTAGCCAAATAAGCAAAAAATGGCTTACTTTAGGTGGGTTATTAAGGAAATACCAATAAAAACAGTTATTTAAAAATTGGCATTGTGCTTGCTATCTAGCAATTGTTGTTAACAAAAATATAACGTGAATAACTCTACATGGAGAGTAATAATGAAATACAACAAGCTAGTTAAAACTTTAGCAATCGCAATGGCCTCTATTAGCCTTATCAGCAACGCCTCAGCTCAAGAAGATCGTAGCTACATTTTAGCGACGGCCTCAACGGGTGGTACTTACTATCCAGTGGGTGTGGCTTTAGCGACATTGAGTAAAGTTAAGCTTGCGCCAAAGCAGCACTTTTCTTTGGCGGCTATCAGTTCTGCGGGATCGGGTGAAAACGTGAAACTTCTTAATGAGAACGAAGCACAGTTTGCCATTTTACAAGGTCTGTATGGCGCGTGGGCGTGGCAAGGGCTTGGTCCATATGAGAAGTCAGGCAGTCAAAAACAACTGCGTTCAGTCTCTATGCTATGGCAAAACGTTGAACACTTTATTGTGCGCTCTGATCTCACAGAAACGGGCACCATGAGTGATTTAGAAAATCTAAACGGCAAAAAATTCTCTATCGGTAAGAAGAACTCAGGTACAGAGAATTCAGGACGCCAGATCATGCAAGGCCTGTCGGTTAACCCAGAACAATTTAAACTCGCCTTTATGGGTTACGGCGGCAGCGCTAGCGCACTACAAAATGGCACCATCGATGGCATGAATACGCCCGCTGGTGTACCTGTTGGTGCGGTAACTCAAGCGTTTGCAGCCTTGGGTGAAGACATTCAAATTTTGTCATTTACCGATGCGCAAATTAAACAAGCGAACGGCGATTACAATATCTGGACTAAATATGAGATCCCGGCAAACACTTATCCAGGTGTTGATAAGCCGATCACTACAATCGCCCAACCTAACTTCCTAGCGGTTCGTGAAGACATTTCTGAAGAAGATGTGTACCAGCTGACCAAAGCTATCTATGAAAACCTATCTTTCCTGCAAGGTATCCACAAAGCAACCAAAGCAATGGCACTCGAGAAAGGGATCGCAGGTCTGCCTGTTCCACTTCACCCGGGCGCTGCACGTTACTACCAAGAAGTGGGCATCGATATCCCTTCTGAGTTGATCGTTAACTAACGGCTTTCGCCGAATGACGGTTTACGTTAGTTAAACAAAGACACCTTTCGTGACTTAATTGCTTGGTGCACGTTCGCTCAAGAATGTGTTCGTGCACCTCCTCACTTTATGGATTTTCTCTTCGTGTTTGCTGCGGAGAGCAGGAGTTTTCTATGAGCGATTCGCTGCAGCAGGAACTGAAAAAATTTGAACTGCCGACCCGAACGGATTTTCCGTGGGTAGGCAAAGCGATAACGACAATGGGAGTGATACTCTCGCTGTTACACATTTGGTTCAACACCTTATCTACCTTGCCAGAGCTTTGGATCTCGGCGACCCACTTTGCTGGCTTTGCGATCATTTGTGCGCTTTGGTATCCCGCTCATATCTCGCTAAAAAAGAGCAAGATAGCTCTGGCAGTGGATATCGGAATTGCTTTGGCGGCTCTGGCTTGTCTTATCTACATTCCCTTTGCGGAAGACGCCCTTTATGAGCGAGGCGTGAAGTTCATCGCCAGTGATTGGTTCTTCTCTATCTTGGCGATTGCCATCGTTATTGAGCTGATTCGCCGCACCATGGGCTGGTTTATTCCGGTGCTTATCTTGGTGTGTTTGAGTTATGTGGTGCTTTGGGGACAATGGACTAGCGGCATCTTCCACTTCCCGGGTTTGAGCCTTGAAACACTGCTTTATCGAAGCTTTTACTCATCAGAAGGGATGTTCGGTTCTATCTCAAGAATTAGTTGGACCTTCGTGTTTATGTTCATCCTATTTGGCGCATTCTTAGTGCGTTCGGGTGTCGGTGATTACATCATTGATGTGTCTCGCGCAGCGGCTGGTAAGGTGATTGGTGGCCCTGGCTTTATTGCCGTGATTGGCTCTGGCTTGATGGGCTCTGTGTCCGGATCGAGCGTAGCAAATACGGTATCGACGGGCGTGATCAGTATTCCCTTAATGCAAAAGGCAGGCTTCCCTTCGCGTTTCGCGGCCGGTGTTGAAGCGGCTGCATCGACGGGCGGGCAGTTGATGCCACCAGTGATGGGTGCGGGGGCGTTTATCATGGCGTCTTACACACAGATCCCTTATGTCGATATTATTGCGGTTTCCTTCTTACCTGCGCTTATCTACTTTTTGTCTGTGGCCTTTTTTGTGCGTATTGAAGCAAAACGCAGTGGCGTGCAAAAAGTCACTTCTGGTTGTGAGCCTCTATTGAAGGTATTGCTGTCGGGCTGGCATAACCTGATCCCATTGGCCGTGTTAGTGACTTTGTTGGTGAAGGGCTTTACGCCGACTTACGCAGCGGGTATCTCGATTCTTTCTGTGGTGGTGGCATCATGGTTCTCTAAAAATCACAAAATGGGACCGAAAGCGATCATTGAAGCTTTGTCTCAAGGCGCAAAAAACATGGCGACAACGGCGGTGCTGTTGGTGGGTATTGGTTTAGTCGTTAATGTCATTAGCACTACGGGGATTGGTAATACTTTCTCATTGATGATCAACAGTTGGGCAAACGGCGAATTATTGGTAATGATTGCCTTGATCGCGTTGGCGTCTTTGATTCTCGGTATGGGCTTGCCAGTAACGGCGGCTTATATCGTGTTGGGTACTCTGTCGGCACCTGCCTTGTACAAATTGATTGCTGAAAGCCAGCTCCTCGACTTGTTGGTATCAGGGCAGCTTCCTGAGCAGGCGAAAGCCATCTTCATGTTGGCTGCGCCAGATAAACTTGATTTATTGAATGCACCGATGGCGTTGGAAACGGCGAAAGAGATGATTGCGTTGGTTCCTGCTGATTTTGTGGAAACGCTGCTTGAACAGAGCTTAGGCTTAGAAGCGATCAGCCTTGCACTGCT
This sequence comes from Vibrio echinoideorum, assembly GCF_024347455.1. NCBI lineage: Bacteria > Pseudomonadati > Pseudomonadota > Gammaproteobacteria > Vibrionales > Vibrionaceae > Vibrio > Vibrio echinoideorum. The sequence continues at coordinate 1,839,681 of NZ_AP025484.1, read as the reverse complement.
TTCTGCACACTTGATTATTTTCTGGTTATCACAAGACAGCAACGTGACCCCGCCAGTTTGTTTAACCGCATTTGCCGCCGCGACCATTGCTAAAACTCCACCAATGCGAACTGGCTTAATGGCATGGAAGATCGCAAAAGGCCTGTACTTAGTGCCACTACTTATCGCCTACACCAACTTAGTAAGTTGGGATGTGACCTCCGTTTTGGTCACGGGTGGTTTTGCTATTATTGGTACTTACGCGTTTGTTGCTGCGATTGAAGGCTATCTAGAAAATAAAATTAATCTACTGACTCGTGTTGTTCTAATCGTGCTGGGTGTAGCTTTAGTTTGGCCTGATATTTCAGTCGTGGTTCGCTTAGTGTGTGTAGCACTCTTCGTTGGTCTCTTTATTCACACGGCCCGTCAATACGATGCTAATCAAGTGAAAAAGGAATCGGAAGATGAGCAAGAATCGTTGCCTCAAACCGAACCTGATACTGCCGCGTCTTCCCTATAACTAAAGGATTGAATGTAGGAATATTATGAACTCAACATACGACTATATTATCGTTGGTGGTGGCATTGTTGGCGTGTCTACTGCATGGCAATTACAGCAAGCTCACCCTGATAAAAGTATCCTTTTAGTTGAAAAGGAGCGTGGCTTTGCACAACACCAAACGGGTCATAACAGTGGTGTGATTCACGCTGGCGTTTACTACGCTCCGGGCAGTTTAAAGGCGGATTTTTGTAAGCGTGGCGTAGAGCGAACTGTCGCCTTTTGTAGCCAACACGATATTCCAGTCGAAAACTGCGGTAAGTTGTTGGTCGCGACCAATGAGCAGGAAGTGGAGCGTATGAACGCGCTCTATCAACGTTGTCATGATAACGACATTGATGTCGACCTCTTGGATCAAGCGCAACTGAAACTTGCAGAGCCGAACATCACGGGTTTGGGCGCGATTTATGTCAAAACCACCAGTATCGTCGATTACAAAAAAGTCACCGAAGTGATGGCTCAAGAGTTTGTTGAAGCGGGTGGCAAGATCAGTCTAGGCACTGAAGTGATTTTAGCCGATGAGCAAGAAGATGAGGTGCAGTTGACGTGCAAAGTAGATGGTCAGACTCTACAATTGAACAGCCGATTCTTAATCACTTGCTCTGGTTTGATGGCCGACAGAATGACCAGCATGCTTGGCATTGAAACCGACTTCCAAATCGTGCCGTATCGCGGTGAATATTATCAGTTGGACGCGAAACACAACCAAGTGGTGAATCACCTTATCTATCCGATCCCTGACCCAGAACTGCCTTTCTTGGGCGTGCATTTAACACGCATGATTGATGGTTCCGTAACAGTAGGACCAAATGCAGTTCAAGGCTGGAAACGAGAAGGTTATGGCAAGCTTAACTTTAGTTTCAAGGACACTTGGCAGATGCTGAGTTTTACGGGCTTTTGGAAAGTGACTGCGAATAATCTAAAAACCGGTTTGGTCGAGTTTAAGAACTCCTGGTGGAAGCCGGGCTATCTAAAGTTGGTAAACAAATATTGCCCGAGCATTACGGTGTCAGATTTCAAACCTTACCCAGCAGGCATTCGTGCCCAAGCGGTACTCAATGATGGTACTTTGGTTCATGATTTTCTGTTTGCCGAAAGCCCAAGAAGCCTGCATGTGTGCAATGCGCCATCGCCGGCAGCGACTTCGGCAATGCCGATTGGTGAGTATATTTGTGGCAAGGTGATGAAAAAAACGTCTTAACTGTGAATTGAATTGAACTAATGGCTTGTTTGTTCGAACAGGGCTGTTCATAGCAAGTGAAGAACGTAGACGATAAAAAATCCGCCAGCTCCATCCTATTTAGGATCGAACTCGCGGATTTTTTAGTTTTAGCCGTGTTTGCTCGGGTTAGTGGTTAGCAAGCAACTAAACTTAAAGCTAATCAGGAACGAAGGTTGCGACGATGGTGACATCGTTAAAGTTACGATAACCATGCACCATGATGTTGAATTCACCGGCTGGTTTGTTCAATACACACTGTTCGTTGCTGCTATTTTGGTATGGACGACAATCGTAGCTCGCTTTGGATACGGTGCCGTTGTGTTTCACGTATAGGTCGGCATCGCCACTACGAGGGCCTGTTAATGCTACCGTTAACTGACCTGCACTTTCCGTCGTAAATGTGAAGAACTGCTCTTCACCATATCCTGCAGTAAGTCCTTCAACAGGCACGTCATTTTGCAGCTCTTTAGGGCCTGAAACTGGCGAATCAAGGCTGGTTTCAACAAGGTAAGCAATCGCCAGTTTGGCGAACTTGGTCGCGTGTGTCGCCGTAGGATCGGAGTTCTCAAGCGTGTCGTGCTCAGTGTGAATGCTTGGGTTGTAGTCGTTGAACATGCTCTCGAATGGCATGGCAGCTGGGTAGCCAACATTGTGCCAAGAGGCGTGGTCAGAACAGGCATAGCCACAATCATCGAAACCGTAACTAATGTCGCTAGCGTAAGTGTCGATCAGCTCGCTTAAGTAGGCGTTTAGGTTGCTGTCGGTATAGTCCGTGATGAAGGTGATATCGTGCGCTGAACCGTTGTAGTTGGTCATGTCTAATTGCAACACCGACACAACGTTTGCTTGCTCGTCTCGTAATGCATTGGCGACATCTTGTGAACCGCGCAGCCCCACTTCTTCTGCGGCATAGCCATAGAACTTAATGGTTTTGTCTGGCTGAATACCACTGGCGATCATCAGGCGAAGTGACTCAGTTACGGTCGCAATACCAGACGCATCATCATCGGCTCCCGGTGAGATGGTGCCTTCGCTTGTCCAAGATCCAACGGTCGAATCAAGGTGTCCGCCAACAACGACGATCTCTTCAGGATATTTAGCGCCAAGCAGTGTCACTTCAACGGATTTTTGCGGATATTCGGCATGCGTGATCTGGCGTGCTGACGCATACGGCACATCCTTAATTTCTGTTTCCCAACGTTCTAAAAGCCAATCTGAAGCAGCGACACCAGTAGAAGTAGTATAAAAACGGTTGGTGAAGTTGGTTAGATTTTCGATGGTCGTGACCATGTTGTTCGGCTCGACCTGAGCGAGCAGGTCGTTCACCGTATCTTGATGACTGATCACCGGCTTTTCGAAGGTGCTCATTGTCAGTGGCATCGCTGCGGCTTTGAGTGCGCTTGCTTTGTCTTCGTGCACCATGTAACCACCACAACGGTGGGTTTCTTCGTGCATGTGGCTAGAGAGTTTAGCCAGCTGTTTTGCGTTGATTTTCGCGACGATGGAATGCTTGTTTCCCGTTATTCCCGGGTAAACCGTTGCGCCATGCTGAGTCATTATATGTTGTGCGTCAGCATCGGTGGTGATCCAAACTTCTTGGTTCGCTGGTGGTGTGATACCTAGGGATGCGTAAGCCGAAGTACTGTTGATTAAGGCTAAAGAACCTCCGAGTACAGCCAAAGCTAGCATGCTTTTTTGAATAGCCATTTGTCGTCCTTTTTATAGTGAGTATTGTTGTGTTGATGGGTGTGAATTTTGTTTAGTGCGTGGATGTTTTTGTGTAGGCGTTTCATTAGCTCATTAACCAAGAAGCCAAGTAGCTCAATCGCGAAAAGGGCCCCTTTCGGAGCCCTGAATTTACTATCGATTATTGTGTTTTAATGAAACGGTAGTGCTTGGTTTCTGAACAGATATCGCTTGAGGTACACACTTGGTACTCAACATCTACTGTGCCGTTGTGACGGAACTTGTCGACGTATGAGTTGAAGTCTGTAGCACCAACATTTTTGCCATTACGTTTAATCACGAAGTAGTCATTGGTGTCGTAATCCCATGCCAGCTTAACGCGAGCTTTGCCATTCGGGTTTTTGTTACCAAACTTCAGTTTTAGTGGGAAGCCTTCCGCTGAGTCACCTTCAATCGTGATCGACTTGCTTGTTGATGTTGCAACGCCTGCATCGTCAGTCACGGTTAGAGTCACCACGTAGTCGCCAGCTTCAGTGTAGGTATAGCGAGTTACTTCACCGGTTTGTGTGTTGCCATCGCCAAGGTTCCATTGGTAAGAGACGATCTGACCATCGCTGTCCGAACTTGTGCTGCGCAGTTCTACTTCTTTGCCGACAATGGTGTGTTCGAAAGAAGAAACTGGCGGTACGTTAGCATTGCCTGATTCGTACGATGCTTTCAGATTTGCACTGGTGTAATCTGAGTAACCCAGAATGTTCACCGTGTAGCGACCAGCTGTTGGGTTTTCAATCACACATACTTCATCGGTTACGCTTTCACTCTTACAGATATTCTCTTGAGAGCTTGGCGCATAATCTAGACCGACATACATATCCGGATCACCAGTAGACACAGCAAGATCAATCGTTAGCTTGTCTTGGCCTTCTGGTACTTCGATATCGAAGTAAGTTTTTGAGCCGGTTTCACCAGCAACCGCAGCTTCAACACCGTTTTCAAGGCGTTGATATTCCGGTTCTGGCGGCAGTGGTGGCTCTGCACATGGGGTAACACCCACAAGAGCGAACGCAGAAACAACGTCATCGGCATTGTAGCCAAGGTCGGTTGCTGAGTTTTTCACGCCACAAGCACCTTGCCAAAAATCACTGTTTTCAGACCAGTAGATTTGATTGGATAGTACGAAAAGCTCGAATGCTTTTTTTGTATCCCAACCTTGCGTGGTTGCAAGATGATAGAAGGCCTTGTTGAACACCCCAGAGCTGTAGTGCACGTTCAAACCATCGTAGTACTCGGATGCATTATTGATTGAAGAACCATCTCGTGATGGATCGTCCATGTAACGCAGCGCCCCGTCTCCTTTGAAGATATTACGGCCGACCATCCAGTCGTTGGTGCCTTTCATGTAGTATTCTGCCGCTTCACCTGCCATATCAGAAAACGCTTCGTTCATACCACCGGATTGATTCGCGTAAACCAAACCTGAGTTTTGTTCTGTGAAACCGTGGCTCACTTCATGCGCCGACACGTCTAGGCTAACAAGTGGATAGAAGAAGCTTTCACCATCGCCAAAGGTCATTGCCTTGCCGTCCCAAAATGCATTCTCGTAGTTGTTACCGTAGTGAACACGCATCATGAGTTTGAAAGAGAGTGGTGCAGTGTCGAACCAGTTCTTATACATCTCGAACACGATGTTACCGAAGTAGTGCGCATCGTTGAGTGGAGAGAAGGCTCCGTTCACTTCTTTATGTTCGTTACGAGGACATTCGTAGCTATACGTGGTGTCGCCATCGGTCGCACCATTTAGGTCAACGGTGACAACATTTTCCGATTCCATCACACACTCTGTGCCATTTTCTACCACATCAAGGTAGTGGTAGTGGTAGTCGGTACCGTATTCGTACATGCCCGTTTTTTCGTTACCACCCGGGCCTGTTCCGATCTGTGCGTGAGCAATGCCTTCCCAACGGTCGATAACTTCGCCGGTGTGCGCGTCTAGCATGGTGAATGGTCGAGTCGGCTGTTCGCTGCCTTTGACAAGATAAGAGATAACGTAGACTAGGCGTGTTTTATCGATACCTTGTTTGCCAAGGCCTTGTTTATCGGCTCCTTGGTTAGCAATGCCCTGATAAATAAACAACTCATGCTGTACGTTGTCTAGAGATTTGCTGGTTAAGCCCTGGACCTTGAGATCTTTACTCGCAAGCTCAACGGCTTGGGAGCTGTTGATTGATGGCTTAACAAAAGAACGCTCTAGGGTTGTCGTTTTAAGGTAGCTGCCTTGAACAGATTTAAGTGCGCCACCTTGTACACTTTGAGTGGCGTTTAGGTAATGCCCCCAAACAGGTGTTCCCCAGATGTTCTGTTGGATCTTAACTTTGTAGAGACCACGCTTTTTGAGGTTAACTTCTTTTACCATCTTGAAGCTAGAAGCGTTACTGACACCCAACTGAGCGTTTAACCCAGAAAAGCTAGTAAAGTTGATCGGTTGATTGATTTGAACTGATTCACTTGCATGAACAGACAAAGACATAGCGCTGGCTATAGCAACGGCAACTAAACGTTTTCTTATTTTCATTGTTATTTTCTCTTTCCATGTAAAAACAAAGAAAACGTAACAAAATTATCACAATGAATTCACATCATTCGATCTGATTAATTAGTAGCATGGCAATGATCTCTTTTATTCATGAAACTTATACTTTTCATATTTACAGATAGTTATCGTTTCTGTTTATTTTTGAACGCACACATATGTTTTATTTATAAAATCATGACACTTTTATTAAGTGTTGTTTTCTTATGGAAATTAAGATTTCAGGGGGAATTGATCTGTGCCTCAATTAACGGATTTTGGGCTGATAGAAGGATCAATGATTTGAGTGTGTCAGTTTAAGCGAAAGACTATTAAGCGAATTTAAGTGCCATTTTGATAAGAAATTGAAGATTTTTACGCTGATTTTTCGAATTGTTAGTTGCAAGAGGGAAGGGTAATTGGGTATTTCTTTGGCACAGAGCACAAAACAAGCAGTATGAAAAAGCCAGCGACGGATGGTCACTGGCTTAGATTGTTTCAGTTTGTACTAGCTAGCGTTTAAAGGCACGCAAGCTTTAGCAAGCTGCTGTTTTTTAGGATTATTGCTTTTTACCGCCAACTTGAACGTAGTCGATACCGATAATACGGTTGATGATACCTAGCACAGAGCTTGTATCAGAGTTTGTTGAACGAATAGTATCAACCGTTGCACCTTCAGGTACTAATTCCATTGCACGATCTTGTGTGTTACCAGGAACTTGGAAACCAACAATGTTGAAGCTCTCAGCGTGCGCTGTGTAAACTTCTTCGTTGTGGCTGATACCTGAACAACCTGCCAAAGAAACAATGCCTAAAACAACTAATAACTTTTTCATAAAAATACCTTAAGAATGATTGGAATTTAGATAGTAAGCCTATGGCTTGAACTGCTAGCAAAGCGCGAGTTAACGAGTAACGGGTTGCTTTGCTACTACTCAGCAGTGCTGTGATGACAAGCCATAAACGACAGTGTCATGATTATCTAGACTCATAAGTTCATTGGGAGACAGCATCTCCCGACCGATGTTGAACATTATTCCAGAGGTGTTTTGTAGTTACTGTATGGGTTTGTCAGCTGAATCATTACATAGCTGAATGGTTATGGTGAATACCGCACCCTTTAAAGTTTGGCTCTGACCAACCTCCACGCTCGCGCCGTGTTGAGCACAGATCTTCTCGACGATAGAAAGCCCCAATCCATGGCCACTCTTGGCTTTGTTACGAGCCTTATCGCCAACGTAAAAGGGTTCAAACAGGCGAGCTTGGTGTTCTTGTGCCACGCCATCACCATCGTCATGCACGGCAATTTGAAGCTGATCTTGGTGAACGTTTACTTCAATAGAAACCTGTGAGCGTGCGAATTTCATCGCGTTGCGTACTAGGTTATCTAAGGCGCGGTTGAGTAATATTTTATCCGCCAGAATTGAGTGGGCTTGTTCAGGCAGTGATAGGTCAATGTTGAGCTCAGTGTCTTTGCTCCAGCGTGCCAATGCGTGATCAAGAAAGTCTCTTATCTCTAGTGGTTGCTGTAGGTTTTCAAGGTCAATGCTATCGAGCTTGGCGTAACACAATAGTTCGTCGACCATCTTTTCCATTTCTTCGGTATCTTCGACAATACTTTCTACGGTGTTTTGTTGTGCCTCGTTGAGTGGCGTGTCCTTGAGCATTTCAGCTTGCCATTGGATACGGAATATTGGCGTGCGCAGTTCATGAGCTACCGCATTGGTGAGCGAGCGGTTACTCTCAATCAAGCGATGAATGCGGTCAGCCATTAGGTTGAAGGATTTATTGAGTGAGCCGATGGCAATGCCGCTTGACGTTTCGGCCCGCGAGGAGAGATCCCCTTCAGCAAAGGCTAGCGTCGCCGATTCAAGCTTTTTAACTCGGCGGAATATAATTATCAGATGGCATAAGCCATATAAGATAAAGCTCGCTAAAAAGAACAACCAAATGAGGTCATCCTCCAACTCTATTTTTTGCCTAACGAACGCTTCACTGTTGGGGAGGTAGTGATAGGTATTGTCACTGCTTGCCAAGCGAAACCATAGGTCTCGTTCATCATCGTGAAAAACAAAAGTGTTCGGGTTAGTGCTGAAGAACTCTGAAACGGGGCTAGGTATTTCATCGTCTGGGCTGAATGTAACCAATTTATTTCGTGTGGTTTCTACAAACTGGTTCATGGCTTGTTGAGCCGCTTCAAGCCCCTGATTTTTCGCAATGTTTTCTATGAGTTGCTGGTGGGCAGCCGCTTCGTAATCTTCCAGTACATATTCGTAGTCGGTATTGAGCTCGTAGACGCTAATCTCGTAGGCGACCAGGCCGACCATAAAGCAAACTAACAGCCCTATTAAGGACTCCAAATAGATACGTCGCATAATCGATCTCTTTCATTACGCTCGTAGTGAGCGAAGTTAATGCCAGGCGGTTGAAACAAATAGGTAGCCTTTGCCGCGAATGGTCTGAATTTTCTCTGCTGGGGCGTGGTCGTCACCGAGTATCTTTCTTAGACGCACGACCTTGTTATCAATCGTTCGGTCGATCCCATCGTACTCAATGCCGCGCAGTGTTTGCGTCAAATAGTCACGTGATAGCGGAGTATCAGGGTTGCTCGCTAATAACCAAAGTAGGTCAAACTCACTGTCAGTAAGTGATAAAACCGCACCTGAAAGTTCACACTTCTTATAAGTGTTTTTCAGAACGAGTTGATCAAACTGAAGGTTGTCTGAGTCATCGACTGAAGCGGTATTGGCGTCTTGGCGGCGTAATAGCGAACGAACTCTTGCCAGCAGAACTCTTGGTTTGATTGGCTTAGTGACATAGTCATCAGCCCCTGTCTCTAAACCAGCGACGTGATCAAAGTCGTCATCGCTAGCGGTGAGCATCAAGATTTTACCTTTATAGTGTGTACGCGTCTGTCGGCAGATTGTCAGTCCATCCGTTACAGGAAGCATCAAATCCAGCAGTACAATATCAGGTTGTTCCGCGAGGATGGTCTGCGCGGCATTACCGCCGTCACCTAGCACAGTGACGTCAAAATCTTGCGCGACAAAGTAGTCTTGCAACATTTTCTGAAGTTTCAAATCGTCTTCCACGATGATCATTTTAGGTTTTGTCATTCCATTATCAGCCTTGTCGTGCGTTTCTCGTATTGAGATTACGTGAGGGTGCCTTATCTAGTGGTTAGCTATTGTGGCATCTCCAATTTGCATGCTTTACGTAAAATACCTGACGTGAATGATTAAACACTTTCTACGCCAGTTCAATGATGATTTTGAATTTATGCGAAAATAAAAAACAATGTTCAAAAAGGTATACATTCTCATACATTCGCACGACAGATGTTTGCGCTTTTAAATAATAGAATTTTCCCATCAAACATTTTTGGGAATTACCACATGAATAGCTATAGAAAAACGTTACTGGCATTACCTTTGATTATTTTAGTTGGGTGTAACTCAAGCTCTAACTCGGGTAAAGCGCCAACTAAAGCGCAAGTTAAACCTAAAGCGGATTACGTATTTTCATCGGCTAAACTCGGTAAATTGTATCAAGAGCGACAAGAGATCCAAGAGTCAATGAAACTGACTTATGATGGTGTGCAGTATGAAACAGTGCAGTTTGCTGAAGATATTAGTGACGAACAAAAAGTAATTAGGCTTGCGGATAGTTTAGGTCAAAGCGTGGATCTGTACCTCCCTGATGCTGGAGCTGATGACTGTGCGATTTACAGCGAGGGTAATTTTTTTGATTCATTTGATTGTGGTGTGGCTCAACGCTCAATTGGGAATGACACTACGTTAATTCAAACGACGACGAGTGATAAAAAACGACCGGTTGAGCTTGAATATCACAATGTGATGTCGCAGTACGTGACTAGCCTTGGTTCGACGATTCTGAGCAAAACTAAAAATGGTAACAAAGTCACGATCACTACTTCGTTTGCTTTCAATGCCTTTTATCGTGATGTGTTAAGAGACACTGGAACCGTTGAGCGCATTACCTCTACCCTTGGGGCGACAACCTATTCCCAGCTTTTCGATATTGTGAAGTTATACCAAGGTAGTGAGATGACCTTGAAGTTTAACAATCATATTGGTGGCAGTGGCGACGATGACATCAATATGTACACCGGACGCATGATCCACAGTAACAACATGACGACGATCGTAACGCCTACGGGTTCGGTGTTCTCTGGCGGGACGGATTTGTTCGCTGCGGGTAACCCACGGGTTTTGCAACGAGCAGATACCACCAAAGCCATTGAGCTTAATAAACAGGTTGGTGTGCACAGTTGGGCTGAGGATGATAAAACAGCCAAAGATTTCCCATACACTGACGAAAGCCATCGCAAGCAAGCGACCTACTTTAAAAAGGTGATGGGAGACAAAGGGATCGACTTCTATATCTTCACTTTAGATTCTGCCCCAGCTTCCGGTGAGCACTGGATGACCAAAGCCGATTCTGACAAGTATGGGTTCATTACACGTATTGAGTAGCTTAGGCTCGAATTAAAATTATTAACGACTAGAGGGTTGGTGATGACGATGTTATCGCCAACCTTTTGTTGTCAATTTTTTGATTCGGGACTGATGTGAGTATGGATTTCCTAGTCTTAAATTTCAGAATCACAACTCATTGATAACACCTTCCATTTCTCTACTCAAAAAATTTCTATACGGATTCCCACTGGTTGTTTTTTGCACTTTTAGAGCAAAAACATTTGACCAATAACTATCACACCTCAAATCTTTAATTAATTTCATTAGTGGTCTAAATGATATTTAACCTTTTGTTTTTGTGAGTTATTTTTGTTTTTGAACGCTGTATTGTTACAGGTTTGTTTTAAATAATCATTTGAACCCTAATTAAATTTCTGTCATTTTATACTTAACTGAACGTTCAATATAAAATAAAAGGACTAAGAAATGCCGAAGGTTGGGATGCCTGACATACGTAAACCACAGCTTGTTCAAGCCACCATGACGGTGATTGATCGAGTGGGTTTACATGCCGCGAGTATTGCGTTAATCAGCAAAGAAGCGGGCGTGTCTACGGGTATCATTAATCACTATTTTGGTGGAAAGCACGGTCTGCTCGAAGAGACGATGCGTGAAATCCTTCGCCAATTATCCAACACCATCACGACTTCACTAAAAGCGCTTCCTGTTGATGCTCACCAACAGAGAATTAACGCGATCATCGACGGTAACTTCGAAGGTTACCAAGCCGAAAATAAAGTCGCGAAGGCATGGTTGGCATTTTGGTCCTATTCAATGCATGACCAACAACTGAAAAGACTGCAGCGTGTGAATGAAAAACGTTTGATTTCGCATTTACGTCTTGAGTTGAAAGGTATTTTGAATCATAAACAGGCGGATCTCGTTGCTCACGGGATTGCTTCTCTGATTGATGGGTTATGGCTGAGAGGCACGTTAAACCCTGAAGGTATCGATGCTCAAAAGGCTCGCGCCATCATCAATGATTATCTTGATAAACAACTGACGTTCTACTCGTGTAACACCGCATAGAACGCGGTCGTAGCATTGCAATCATAGTATCTGAACGGCAAACACTCACATATAGACCAGCAGAGTCTAATAACAATAATTAAGTCAGAATCTCAAATGGAAATGAACTCGTTATACATTGATGGCGCAGCGGTTAAAGCTACGTCTGGTGAAACCTTTGATAGCATCAACCCAGCAAACGGCGAGCCTAATGCAACGCTAGGCCAAGCCTCTTCAGCGGACGTGGATAGCGCTATTGAATCAGCGAAACGTGGATTTGCGGTGTGGTCAGCAATGACAGCCGTGGAACGCAGTCGTATTCTTTTGAAAGCGGTAGCAATACTTAGAGCTCGAAATGATGACCTTGCAAACCTCGAGGTTGTTGATACGGGTAAGCCACTGCAAGAAGCGATTGAAGTGGACGTGGCATCTGGCGCCGATGTGATTGAATACTTCGCAGGCCTTGCGCCTACGCTACAAGGTGATCAACAACCTCTTAGTGAATCTCAATTTTTCTACACTCGTCGTGAACCGCTTGGCATCTGTGCAGGCATTGGCGCGTGGAACTACCCGATTCAAATCGCGATGTGGAAATCAGCTCCTGCATTGGCTGCGGGTAACGCGATGATTTTCAAACCTTCCGAAGAAACCCCGCTAACTGCGCTTAAGCTTGCTGAGATATTTACCGAAGCTGGCCTTCCTGATGGCGTATTTAACGTGGTTCAGGGTGACTACCGTGTCGGCCAAATGCTAACGGCTCATCCCGATATCGCTAAAGTGTCTTTCACAGGTGAAACGGGCACGGGTAAAGCAGTAATGGCAGATAGTGCTAAGACGCTTAAATCGGTCACCATGGAGCTTGGCGGCAAATCACCAATGATTGTGTTTGATGATGCGAAATTGGATGATGCGGTTTCCGCTTCTATGGTCGCAAACTTCTACACCCAAGGTGAAGTGTGTACTAATGGTACTCGTGTTTATGTACACGAAAGCATCTACAACGATTTTATCGACCAACTTAAGACACGTACTGAAAAGCTGATCATTGGTGATCCAATGGACATGGAGACTCAAATTGGTGCGTTGATTTCTAAAGAACATCTTTCAAAAGTGCTCGAAGCGATTGAGCTAGCAAAACAGTCTGGCGCAACATTGCTGACTGGCGGTTATCAAGTGACAGACAACGGGCTAGCGAACGGCAACTTTGTTATCCCAACCGTGTTTGTGGACTGCGAAGACAACATGCCACACGTTCAACAAGAGATCTTTGGCCCTGTAATGTCGGTTCTAAAATTCAGTGATGAAGACGACGTTATTCGCCGTGCTAACGACACCAAATATGGCCTTGCGGCTGGCGTGTTCACGCAAAATCTTTCTCGTGCTCACCGCGTGATCCATCAAATGCAGGCTGGTATTTGTTGGGTTAATACGTGGGGTGACTCACCTGCAGAAATGCCTGTTGGTGGCTACAAGCTTTCGGGTGTTGGTCGTGAAAATGGCCCAGAAACTCTACTCCACTATACGCAAACTAAGAGCATTCTTATTGAGCTAGGCGACTACGCCAGCCCTTATGCCTAACGCGTAACACTTAATTCAACGGGCTAGCTTAAAAGAGTTAGCCTCACTGACTCATCTCAGGGAACTTAAAATATGGAACAACGCTACGATTATATTATCGTCGGCGCGGGTTCGGCCGGCTGTGTGTTAGCGGATAGGCTAACGGAAAGCGGTGAACATAGCGTTTTATTACTGGAAGCGGGTGGTACGGATAAGAGTATTTTTATCCAAATGCCAACGGCGCTTTCTTACCCGATGAATACCGAAAAGTACGCATGGCAGTTTGAGACTCAACAAGAGCCAGGCCTTGATGGACGCGAACTGCACTGCCCACGCGGCAAAGTGTTAGGTGGTAGCTCATCAATCAATGGCATGGTTTACGTGCGTGGTCACGCGTGTGATTTTGACCAATGGGAAGAAGAGGGCGCTGCGGGTTGGAATTACCAAGCGTGTTTGCCTTATTTCCGCCGTGCTGAATCATGGAATAAAGGTGGCGATCAATACCGTGGTGACAATGGCCCAGTAGGCACTTGTAACGGTAACGATATGGAGCTTAACCCGCTTTACCAAGCGTTCATCGATGCAGGTAAAGACGCCGGTTACCCAGAAACCAACGATTACAACGGCTACCAGCAAGAAGGCTTCGGCACCATGCATATGACGGTAGACAAGGGTGTTAGAGCCTCAACCTCTAACGCTTATCTACGTCGAGCATTGAAGCGTTCAAACCTGACCTTGAAGAAAGGCATCGTGGCGCGCCGTTTCTTACTTGAAGCTCTCGTCGTAAAAGACCAGTCATCAAAAGGCCAATCAGGTCTGAAAGCAGTTGGTGTCGAGTTTGAAAAGTCAGGCAATACTCAAGTTGCTGTGGCGAACAAAGAAGTGATCTCGTCTGCGGGTTCTATCGGTTCCGTTCAACTGCTGCAACTTTCTGGTATCGGCCCGAAAGCCGTGCTTGAAAAGGCAGGCGTTGAGCTTAAACACGAGCTGAATGGCGTCGGTGAAAACCTTCAAGATCACTTAGAAGTGTACTTCCAATATCACTGCAACGAACCCATCACGCTCAACAGCAAGCTTGGCTTGGTCAGCAAAGGCATGATTGGCGCGGAATGGATTCTGACTCGTAAAGGCCTTGGTGCCACTAACCACTTTGAATCGTGCGCGTTCATTCGTTCTCGCAAAGGATTGAAGTGGCCAAACATTCAATATCACTTCCTGCCAGCAGCGATGCGTTACGACGGCCAGGCAGCTTTTGATGGCCATGGTTTCCAAGTACACGTTGGCCCGAACAAACCAGAAAGCCGCGGTACGGTTGCGATCACTTCTGCTGATCCGCATGCCAAGCCAGAGATCATTTTCAACTACATCTCGACTGAACAAGATCGCCAAGATTGGCGCGATTGTATTCGTCTGACGCGTGAGATTTTGTCTCAACCGGCGATGGATGTGTACCGAGGCAAAGAGATTCAGCCGGGTTTAAATATTACTTCTGATGAAGCGATTGATGAATGGGTTAAGCAGAACGTTGAAAGTGCATATCACCCTTCTTGTGGCTGCAAAATGGGTTCAGATGATGATCCAATGGCGGTGCTTGATGAAGAGTGTCGCGTTCGCGGCATCGACAGCTTACGTGTTGTCGACTCATCGGTTTTCCCAACCATTCCAAACGGCAACTTAAATGCCCCGACCATCATGGTTGCTGAGCGAGCTTCGGACTTGATTCTTGGTAAGCCAATGCTTAAAGAACAAGACGCTCCAGTGTGGATTGCACCTGAGTGGGAAGAGAAACAAAGAATAAATAAACCAGTAAGAGAAGCGTAAATCTCTGTTACTGGTTGAAAAACAACAAAAACGTAGCAACAAAAATTAGTCAAAAGTCAGAAGAACTGCTCTCTATCGGTGTTGATATCGAGCAGCAAAAGGAAAGATAAAAAGGAACCATTATGACGACTCTAAATATTCAGAACGTGACCACGAAAACGTTAACAGCACTAGCCATCAGTTCAGTTACATTTGGTGCTAACGCTTCTATTGAACCACAACAGTGCGAAAACGTACGTTTCGCTGATGTAGGTTGGACAGACATTACCGCAACAACCGCCGTTACTTCTGAACTCTTAAAAGGCCTTGGTTACAAAACCAAAACCGACCTACTTTCAGTACCGGTGACTTACTCTTCAATGGCGAACGGTGACATTGATGTGTTTCTAGGTAACTGGATGCCAACGATGGAAGGCGATATTGCTAAGTACCGTGAAGCGGGCACGGTTGAAACCGTTCGTGCCAACCTTGAAGGTGCAAAATACACATTAGCCGTACCGAAATACGTGTACGACTCTGGTGTGAAAACCTTCGCTGACTTAGCAAAACATGCCGACAAATTTAAAGACCGCATCTACGGCATCGAGCCGGGTAACGACGGTAACCGCTTAATCCAATCAATGATTGATTCTGACGCGTTCGGCTTGAAAGATTTCAGCCTAGTTGAATCAAGTGAAGCGGGCATGGTTTCGCAAGTATCACGCGCTGCGCGTCGTAGCCAATGGATTGTTTACCTTGGTTGGGCACCACACCCAATGAACAGTAATGTTGAAATGGAATACCTTTCTGGCGGTGACGACTTCTTTGGCCCTAACTACGGTGGCGCGAATGTCTACACCAATGTTCGCTCAAACTACCTGTCTGAGTGTGCAAACGTCGGTCAGCTTCTGCAAAACCTAGAGTTCACTCTAGAGATGGAAAACCAGTTGATGGAAGAGATTCTTAACCAGAAAACTAAGCCAGAAAAAGCCGCACAACAATGGTTGATCAACAATTCTCAACAAGTTGAAGCTTGGTTAGACAATGTAAAAACACATAAAGGTGAATCAGCAACTCAAGCCGTTACTGAATACCTAAAGCAAGTTAAAGCTTAGTTCTACCTATCTCAACAGCTACATAAATAATAAAGGTGGGCTTGCCAATTTATCGATTGGTTTGAAGTAGCCCACCCATAATAAAAGGCAATATTGTGAATTTTATTACGGAAAACAAAATCCCTGTCGGACAATGGATGGAAGCGGGTGTTGATTGGCTAACAATCAATGCAGCAGGCTTTTTTGATGCTATTTCTATCTTTTTAGAAACCGTCATTATGTTTTTAGTCGATGTATTTAAGTGGATGCCACCGGCTTTACCAATCGTGATGACCGCGGCGATTGCATGGTACTTACACCGTAAACCCTCGCTTGTGATTTTCGTGGTTGCAGCTTTGCTGACTATTTTAAACCTTGGCTACTGGCAAGAAATGCTGGAAACCTTTGTCCTCGTGTTTGCAGCGACAACGATTTCCGTATTAATTGGCGTTCCAGTTGGCATTATGGCCGCGCATCGCCCTTGGTTATATACGGTGCTTAGACCCATTCTTGATTTAATGCAGACGGTTCCAACGTTTGTGTATCTGATTCCAACTCTGGTTCTATTCGGCTTGGGTATTGTTCCTGGCTTAATCTCTACCATTATTTTCGCGATAGCTGCACCGATTCGTTTAACCTACTTAGGGGTAACTAAAGTGCCTGAAGAGTTGATTGAAGCGGGTAAAGCGTTTGGTGCAAGCCGCATGAAATTGCTGATGAAGGTCGAATTACCGGCTGCCTTACCAAGCATTATGGCGGGTGTAACTCAATGTATTATGTTGTCGCTTTCGATGGTGGTTATAGCCGCACTTGTCGGTGCAGACGGCCTTGGTAAGCCTGTTGTTCGCGCATTGAACACAGTAAACATCTCACAAGGTTTTGAAGCCGGGCTGGCGATTGTATTAGTCGCTATCATTCTTGATCGCTTGTGCAAAACACCAAACCAGAAGGAAGCGTAGCTATGTCTCTAGTAAATAAAGCGATGTCTCAAGAAAACAAAGCTGCATCTCAAGAACAGACAGCAATGGACGCGATTACCATTAAAAACCTCGATGTTGTGTTTGGTAATAAATCGAAACAAGCGCTTGAGCTACTCGACCAAGGTAAAACTCGCCAAGAGATCATCGATGAAACAGGTCAAGTTGTTGGTGTGGATAATGTGTCGCTGACGGTTAAAGAGGGCGAGATATGTGTATTGATGGGTTTATCGGGATCGGGTAAATCTTCACTGCTTCGCGCTGTAAACGGTTTGAATGAAATTAGCCGAGGTTCTTTAGCAATCAAAGATGGCGACAAGTTGGTGGATTTAGGCGAACAATGTGATGAAGCGACCCTGCGTCATCTTCGTACTCACCGCGTATCAATGGTTTTCCAAAAATTTGCTTTGATGCCATGGCTTAACGTATTAGACAACGTGGCATTTGGTCTTGAAATGCAAGGCGTAGCCAAAGACGTTCGTCGTGAAAAGGCGCGTGAACAGTTAGAGATGGTGGGTTTAGCTGAATGGGAAACCAAATATCCCCACGAGCTTTCTGGCGGTATGCAGCAACGTGTTGGTTTGGCGCGTGCATTTGCGATGGATACAGATATCCTCTTGATGGATGAACCTTTCTCTGCACTTGACCCTTTGATCCGCGCACAGCTTCAAGATGAATTGCTTACATTACAAAGTAAACTCAATAAAACGATTCTGTTTGTGAGTCACGATCTTGATGAAGCGCTGAAAATTGGTAATAACATCGCAATCATGGAGTCAGGTAAACTGATTCAACACGGTAAGCCAGAAGACATCGTATTAACGCCAAAAACGGAATACGTGAAGGACTTTGTTGCTCATACCAACCCATTGAATGTACTTAAAGGTCGTTCACTCATGCAGCCTCTTGATTCACTGACACAAGATAACGAGAGCTGGAAGATCTGTGAGTCAAAAGATTTATGGATAGAACAGAGTGAAGGTATATTATCTGTAAAAGGTGAACCCACGTTGGCTCTTGTTGAGTGGAACGAAACTGACGATTTAACCGCAATCAGCGCATCGAGTGTTGTGGTGACAAGCCCAGAGATCGGTATGCGTGATGCGATTAAGCTAAAGCAGATCAGTAATCATCCGATTTTACTTGTCGAAGACAATCAATTGGTTGGGATCTTGGATAACAGTGAGTTTTATAATGCGCTCACAGGCAATTTCCAACTTAATAATGCCGCTTAATCATTTGAGCTAAAATATAAATTGTCGAAACATTAAATAGGTAGTGGGGTTCAGTCGTTCTCTCTACCTATTTGACTACTCTGCCTTTTCTTTGTTCACGACTTCTGGCTTTTTGTTACCTTGTTAGCCGATATAAGCCCCAAAATCGGTACTCATTGAGCAAAAGTGTTGGCCTGCGCAAATTCAGATGCATAGAAAAGATTGAGAATAGTATGAACATCAGTACAATGCGGAAAAATTAATGAAGTAATTTATCAATTTACAGTGTAATTCGAGCGCACCTGACTCAATCTTTCAGGACATTTCATTGCTTAGACACTGTAAAGCCACTCACAATATAATTAGTACAAAGGTCTGCATCTTGGACAAACATGACGAAATCCTGGTCGCTATTCGCCAAATTATTCGCGCTATCGATTTACACTCGAAAAAGCTGAGTAAAGAGTATGGTTTGACTGGCCCTCAATTAATCTTAATGAGAGCAATCCAAGAGATGGGTAATGTGACGATCAAAGAGTTGTCTAATCAAACTAATGTGAGCCAAGCAACCACCACGACAATCATTGATCGCTTGGAATTGAACGGTTATGTACAACGAGTGCGCAGTGAGTCAGATCGACGTAAAGTGCACGCAAACTTGACTGAAAAGGGTCAAGAGTTGTTAAGTAATGCGCCACCACCGCTACAAGATAACTTCGTTAAAAAATTCCAAAACCTTGAGACATGGGAGCAAAGTTTACTGCTTTCTTCAATGCAACGTGTGTCGGCAATGATGAACGCAGAAGACATCGACGCCGCTCCCGTTCTTCAGCTTGAAGGTATTGCCAACGTAGCTAAAAGCTAAGTGTATTTCTATTTAATCATTTAAAATTAATGATTTAAATTGATTTTAATGGTCGCTTTGAGCGGCCATTTTTGATCTCATCATTCAAATTCTCTAGCTCTACGACTTCTTATTTACGCTCTTCTATTTTTAATCTTCCGGATTTCCCCCCTAATTTTTTACGCTTCATTTTGTTGTGTCCCAAAATACATTGACGATTCTCTGACAATAAAGATGTAGACCGACCGGTCTGCTTTGTATTATTGTGTGCTCATCTTAACCACGAGGTGATGTATGAAATACGAATTGACGCCAACACAAATGACCATGACGTTGAATAACATGCAGGGAGCTTTTGCACAGAGCCCAATGCCAGCGATATCGGTGAGAATTGAGCAGCTGCTTGCACTTAAATCTACGCTTATCGATTACACAGATCGTTTGTGTGCGGCGGTCAGTGAGGACTATGGCCACCGAAGCCGTCAAGACACGTTGATGGCCGACATACTTCCTTGCTTGGGAAATATCGATCACAGCATTGAGTGTCTGCCTCACTGGTCGACATCTTCAATTCGTCATTCCGGCCCTTTGCTTTCAACCTCTCGTGTTGAAGTGGTTTATCAACCCAAAGGTGTCGTCGGGATCATTGCCCCGTGGAATTTTCCGATTATGTTGTCAGTCGGCCCGCTTATTTCGGCATTGGCGGCAGGAAATCGCGCCATGATCAAGATGAGTGAATTCACACCTGCGACAAACCAAGTGTTAAGAGAGTTGTTAGCGGAAGTCTTCCAATCCGATGAGGTGTGTTTGGTCGAAGGCGAGGTTGAAGTAGCAGCTGCATTCTCTGCGTTGCCGTTTGATCACCTTTTGTTTACGGGTTCAACCCAAGTGGGTCGCCAAGTGATGAAGTCAGCCGCTGATACGCTTACTCCCGTCACTCTAGAACTTGGTGGAAAGTCTCCGGTTATCGTAGCGGAAGATATGCCGATAGATATCGCGGTTGAGCGAATTATTTATGGTAAGAGCCTAAACAACGGGCAGGTGTGTGTTGCTCCTGATTACGTGCTTTTACCTGAAGGGAAAGTTGAATCTTTCATTCTAGAGTATAAAAAACAATACCAATTGCTGTTCGATGAAGGGGTCTATTCTGAGAATTTGACGTCCCTAATCAATCCTCGTCAATGCGACCGCATAGTGGGTTTGTTGAATGAAGAACAACAAGCTGGAACTCGAACCGTGGCCTGCCATGACGACGCGATGGACTTAGATTGCCAACGACTGGTGACACATCTGATTGTTGAACCAAGCCTGTCATCTAAGGTGATGAACGAAGAGATTTTCGGCCCACTATTACCCTTGATTACGTATCGCAATATCGAAGAGGCGTTCCAAGTCATCAATAGTAAACCAAGGCCTTTAGCGCTCTATCTGATGAGCTTTGATTTGAGTTTACAGACTCAAGTTAAGCACCAAGTTCACTCCGGTGGAATGTGCATCAATGACTGTGTTTTCCATCTGGCGGTTGATGATGCCCCGTTTGGTGGTATCGGGGAATCTGGGCAGGGTAATTACCACGGTAAAGAAGGTTTCCTCACTTTCTCCCATGCAAAAACAGTCTTGGAAACGGGTTTAGAGCATCGAGTGAAACATCTGTTTTCAAAAGAAGACAACGAATTAAAGGCGGCAGTGATGGGCATGCTCCGCAAGTAAATCATTTTTGCCATTACCCTATCTATTTTGAAACGTTATTTTTAGAAATTATTTTGAGAGGTTGTTTTATGTTAGAACGTTTTTTTGAACGAACGATGAAAGCGTATTTGATGGTTACGGGGTTTTTAACCGCAACCGCTTTCTCTACTTTTCTTGCGCCTGATTGGAGCATGCAGACCCTATTCTCGTACAACGAAGCCATGATGGTGAACAAAGAGTACCTTATGGGAACTTACCAGCACTGGGGCGTTATGGTTGGCTGTATTGGCATCCTACTCATGTTCTCGGCCAAATATAAGTCGCTGCGTACATCGACCATGATTTACAGTGCATTTGAGAAGTCGATGTTTGTTGGCATCTTCTTATACAATGTGTGTATCAACGATTATGAGTGGTTCTATGGTTGGAGCGGTGTGTTTGCGCTCGATGGATTTGTAACTGTCTACTCGTTAGTTTACCTGTACTACTACCTCACCAGAGACAAAAGCAAGGTTCCAGCTCACCTTCGTTAACCGCTAAAAATCAGTTGATCGCTCACAGTCAGTTAACTTAAATTTAAATATTATCAATATCTTAACCATTTTAAAGCCCGCACTTGCGGGCTTTTTTGTTTTTCATTGAAACAAGAAAATGATCAATGGGGATATTAATTGACATATCTTTGACATCAATAGTCTAGACCGACCGGTTTGTATTGGTTATTGTTTAGTCATCAAATATAAATGAGGTAAACACCATGACAACCAATAATTTTAACTTTCAACTTAAAACCATTGTTCATGCTCAAGAGAACGGTTCTGAGAACATACCTTCACTATTTGCTCGCTTGGGCGCCAAGCGAGTCGTTATGTTTTCAGACAAAGGTTTGGAGTCTTTAGGTTACGTTGAAAAGTTCTCTGCATTGTTTACTGGGCAACAGGCAACTCAATTGGTTGGTGTTTATACCGATATTGCCCCGGATGCTACTTGTGAGAATATTAACTCTGCGATTCGGTTTGCTAAAAGTGTCGACGCTGATGCCATTCTGTCTGTGGGCGGGGGAAGCGTGATTGATGCCTCGAAAGGTGTGAAATATGCTTTCCATAAGCAGATTGATGATATTCGTACGGTGATTGCAGGCGGTGGTCATATGGATGTATGGCCAAACAATGAAGATATCCAAGTACCCCACATTGCTGTTCCGACAACGGCTGGCACGGGCGCAGAAGCGTCTCCTATCGCTGTTTTTTACAATGAACATGAAAACATTAAGGCAAGCCTAGTTGCGTCTGGATTGGAAGCTGATATCGCGATTCTTGATCCAACCGTTACCACTAAACTACCGGCTCACCTGACTCGTTCTACTGCCATGGATGCGCTAACACATGCTGTTGAGGCGATTGTGTCACCGATGAGTAATGCCTTTACTGATGCGTATGGTATTCAAGCTGCCAAGTTGATTGTTGAGAATTTACCCGTGGCACTTAAAGAGCCTGAAAACCTGACGGCGAGAGGCAATTTGCTTCAAGCGAGTACTATGGCGATTTCGGCTTTTTATTCTTCTTTAGGCGGCATTCCTATCCATAACTGTGCTCACGCATTTGGCGCAATTAGTCATATTCCACATGGTGACGCCAACACAGTATTGATGCCTGTTGTAATAGAAGCGCTACCTGAATTTTATATGCCTAACGCAGGTAAATTAGCTCAAGCATTCTCGGTCGATACATCGGGAAGTGATGAAATGGTTTACCAACGAGTTCTGAATTTTTTACGTAACTTCCAAGACAGTGTCGGTGCTATGCAGCGTTTTAATGATTGGAGCTTTGATGCGGAAGCGAAGTTAAACATTGCACAGGCGATTGAAAAGGATATCTGTTTCCAATTTTACCCAATGTCTAAACAAGTGATTGAACACATCATCGAGCAAGCCGTTTAACCACTTCCTTCCGCCACCGTGACGTCGCAAAGCTGTGTTATCAGGCCTTCGTCACTGGTGTAGCAGAGTATTGAATTAACCAACGAGCTATCAAAAGGTTACTTATGAAAATTGAAAATGTGTTGCTTTCGAGCCTATTTATCATCGCGCCATTCTTACTTTTTACCTAACTCATTCAACAGGGACGTTGTGACTTTTATTCTCCTAGGAGGACAAAAATGTTCAATAAACGTTTAACTATCGCAGCACTGCTTGGTGTTTTAGTTTCTTTATTTTGGGCAACACAAAGCCTAGGAGAGCAAGCCAATGCATCTGAATCGGGAGAGTATCTCGATGTTGTTCAATTGTTGGGTGAAGCCGGCAACGGTAACTCAGATGCTCAGCTTTCTATCGCTTACCACTATCTAAGTGGTGAGCATATTGAACAAAGTGATGAAAAAGCTGCTCAATGGTTTGAAACGGCAGCCAACAGCGGTAGACCTGAAGCTCAAACGCAACTTGGCTTGATGTACTTTTCTGGGAATGGAGTTCAAATCAGCCAAGCTGAGGCCGTCATGTGGATTGGTAAGGCGGCAGCTCAAGACTACGATCCCGCGCTCGACTTATTACATTGGATGTCTCAAGCCGCGCACTAATTCAAATCCTAACGAAAGTTAATCACAATAATTGGAGAACGTCTTATGCAGACATTTAAGAAATCTTTAGTGTTTACAGCTATTGCAGCGGCAAGCGGTTCTGTCATCGCGGCTGACGCTGAAAAACCTAATATCGTTATCATCGTGGGTGATGATGTCGGCTTTGCTGATACACAGCCTTATGGATCTGAAGTGGACACGCCAAATTTGATGGCGTTGGCTGAAGAAGGGGTTAAATTTACCAACTTCCATGCTTCTCCCACATCGTCAGTCACTCGTTCCATGATGTTAACGGGTGCTAATAGCCACGAGGTTGGACTTGGAACGTTTGATTATGCGGTTTATCCGGATGCGATAGGCAAACCAGGTTACGAAGGCTATCTTACGAAAAAGGGTGTAACGGTTGCGACGTTACTTAAAGACAACGGGTACAACACCTATCTTTCAGGTAAGTGGC
This sequence comes from Vibrio echinoideorum, assembly GCF_024347455.1. Classification (NCBI taxonomy): domain Bacteria; kingdom Pseudomonadati; phylum Pseudomonadota; class Gammaproteobacteria; order Vibrionales; family Vibrionaceae; genus Vibrio; species Vibrio echinoideorum. The sequence continues at coordinate 1,815,953 of NZ_AP025484.1, read as the reverse complement.
ACTTAGGGCATGACGATGGATTTTTGCCGGATGACCGCGGTTTTACTCAAAGTTATGGGATTTTAGCTGGAGGGTCGAATCACTTTAATCGAGACATGATGTTCCCTGCCAAAAACGCAGCAACCGCTGAAGCGATTCAAAAAGGTGAGATTCCAGGAGTCGAAGTAGAACCGCTTTATCGCAACGGTGAAGCCGTCATGGATAAATACAAAGGTGAATACTCTGACCAAGTTTACGCCAATGAAATTATCAAAATGATCGACAGCCAAAAAGATGATGGCAAACCGTTTTTTGCTTACCTGCCATTCACGGGAATTCACTTGCCACTTCAAGCACCAGAAGCGTCTTATCAAGACAAAGTCGACTACTACGCAGAACATGGTTGGGATTCGATTCGAGAAGACCGCTTTGAGCGCATGAAAGATATGGGCGTGATCCCTAAAGATGCCGACATTTCTGATCGTAATTCCCTAAGCCGCCCTTGGGATTCATTATCTGAAAAAGAACAGAAATGGTATGGTAAGAAAATGGCTGTCGCGATGGGCATGATGGAAATGCAAGACCAACAAATTGGTCAGGTGGTCGATTACTTAAAAGCGATTGGTGAATACGATAATACGTACATTGTGTACCTAGCTGATAATGGTCCAGAAGCGGCTGATGTTACCGGTGAAAACATCAGTGATCTGATTCGTACTTGGACTGAACATCACTTTGATAATTCAACTGAAAATATTGGTAAAGCGAACTCAAGTGTGTCGTTAGGTCCTGAGTGGGCAAGTGCTTCTACGGGGGGATTGTCTTGGTATAAAGCGTATACGGCAGAAGGTGGTATCCGTGTTCCGTTAATTGTTAAGCCTGCAAAACCAGTATTGGAAGGTAAGAAAGCGCTAGAGCCGGGAACACAAACTGACGACTTATCTCAAGTGAAAGACATCGCTGCAACGATTTTAGATATCGCTGGCGTTAAGCATCCAGGTAAAGAGTACCAAGGTCGTGAAGTTGCCCCTATGAGTGGAGTCAGCCTATTGCCTTATTTCAAAGGAGAATCTGACACGATCCACACAGCAGACAATGCCATTCCATTTGAGTTGTTTGGGAGCGGTATTCTATTGAAGGGTGACTACAAGATTATTCGTATTTCAAAAGGCATGGGTGGCGACAGTGAATGGCATATGTACAACACCAAAAAAGACCCTGCGGAACAGAACGATCTTCGTGAACAAATGCCTCAACAGTTCAACGAGATGTTGAGCGAATACAAGGCGTACGCGAAGGAGCAAAATATCGTTCCTGTCGATGAACGTTGGAACCCGTTTGAGAATGTGAAATAAGGGTAATTCACTACCCCAACCAACCAAATAAGCAGCAAAGTTAAATTGAGTTTGTTTGGTTGGTGAACATAAATACAAACAGAGATAGGAAGCCCGTTGCGGGGTTCCTTCTTTGTAAAAGGATTTACGAATCGAGCTTATTTCTACAAAGACTTTTACATCGAGGCACTCTTCATGACGACATTATCGCTATCAAATCTGAGTTCAGTTCCGCAGTTCAATGGCAAGGCGCACAGCAAGCTTCAAGCGTTAGCAAAGCCGATTGGAGCGGTGTGTAACATCAGTTGTACCTACTGTTACTATTTAGAAAAACAACAACTACTTGAATACCCAAAAGGTTCTCAATATACGATGGATGAAGCGCTTCTAGAGCGTTATATCAAACAATACATTGAAGGGCAGAATACGCCTGAAATCATATTTTCTTGGCATGGTGGAGAACCTACCTTATTAGGTGTCGATTATTTCCAAAAGGTTGTTGAGTTACAGAAGAAATATTGTCCTAGCTACAGCAAGATCAGCAATGACCTTCAAACCAATGGCACTTTGTTGAATGATGCTTGGTGTAAATTCTTCAAAAAGAATGACTTTATCATTGGTGTGAGCATTGATGGCCCAGAGCACCTACATAATCACTACCGAACCAACCGTGCAGGCAAAGGGACTTTCTCACAAACAATGCGAGGCATTCGTTTCTTACAAAAACACAATGTGAATTTTGCCACTCTAACGTGTGTCAACGATGTGACAAGTCAGCATCCTTTAGAGGTCTATCGTTTTCTACGTGATGAAGTAGGTTCAAAGCAACTGCAGTTCATCCCTGTCGTGGATAAGCGTGCTGCTCATACTAACAACAAATGGCTAACCAACCAGAAGGCGATCATTCCTGTTTCAGGCGATCTAGAGCCGTGGAGTGTTGAATCAGCACAATGGGGAGAGTTTCTCTCTACGATTTTTGATGAATGGTACCAACATGATTTTGGTCAGGTGCTCGTGCCTTATTTTGAAAACTTCTTTGGTGTGTGGATGGGGAAAGAAAGCACGATGTGCACATTGAGTGAGATTTGCGGGAAAGGGCTCGCGGTTGAACCGAATGGTGATGTCTATTCATGTGACCATTATGTTTTTCCTGAATTTCAGTTGGGTAACATTCAGGAGCAAGAACTCTCCACCTTAGCTTTCTCATCAGCGCAGCAGAGTTTTGGGTTTGCCAAACAAAAATCGCTGCCAAAACAATGTCAAACTTGTGAGTTCAAATTTGCCTGCCATGGCGAGTGCCCTAAGAACCGTATTATCAAAAGCCGTGATGGTGAAGCCGGATTGAATTACCTTTGTGAAGGGTGGTTACGTTTTTTTAAGCATGTTGATCCGTTGATTAATACACTACTAGAAGCGAACGAAATGCCTTCACGTTTGAGTCGGAAAAGCGATTAAGCGATTAACCTATAGATCTATTAATCTATGATTCAGTTAACCAACTGATATTAAATTTAATTAAAGTGTTGATAAGTATTAACTTATTTCGTTTGTTATCGATCGCATACAGAATGTAAAAAGGCTCGCTATTATGCGAGCCTTTTTGCTTTTGTAACATCGTTAATCTGTTTTATAGGCCGAAAGCTTTATTGCATAGATAGCAGCGTTTCTTCCATTGCACTGTCTAAAACTGTGCGATTACGTTGCATTGCAGCCATTAAAGTAGAGCCTAACCATAGGCCATAGAGCGTTCTAGAGAGAGTCTCTGGCTCCGCAATATTGAAATCACCGGCTTCGTTTCCTTCTTTAAACAGCTCAGCCAGACGTAAGATTATTTTCTCAGCACCCTCTGACATCGTTATTTGCAGTTGATTTGACGATCCAGAGACTTCGCCCGCCAGTTTTACGACAAGGCATTGAATGCTGAAGTCTTCGGTTAGTTTAGAAGCGCACCAAAAATCAAAATATGCTCTTACGCGGTCACGACGAGACAGAGTTTCATCACTCAGAAAGTCATCAAGCTTAACTAGGTGCTCATCAAAGTAGTCGGCTAGAAGAATCTCACCAAAGTGTTCTTTAGATTTGAAGTAATGGTAGAAAGAACCTTTCGTTCCTTCTGCTTGGTTGATGATCTTCATTAGACCAACGCCTGCAAAACCATGTTCGTTTATGAGGCTAAACCCGGCATCGAGCATAGCTTGTCGCATGTCTTTCATCGTTCTTACTCTTTGTGCTGAGAATGAGGATTAGTGTAGCGAGCTACATACCAACCGTCCAGTCTAGTTTGATTTATCCAACGTTAGAAATGTTCTTATGTTTGAATTTTTAGTAACTCTCTCAGTGCTCGCCTAAGAGATAAAACTATTTTTCAAATAAACACTGCGATCATTTGGAAATGACACCCTCTATGGCCTCCTTTAGTGCCTTAAAATGGGCAAATTGAGGTATTTTAAGTCGCTGTTTTTGTTGGGTTTTAATTTGATGTTTTCTGGAGATCACAATGATAGTCTTACCTTAATTTCTTTAGGGGGCTAAATGGATACTAATAACAGCACTTACCATCAACACAGTTTTGCTCAGCAAGACTTATCTGATATGACGTTTACGGCATGCACCTTTATCCGATGTGATTTTAGGCGTTCGAATTTGCGCGATGCGACTTTTATTAATTGTAAGTTTATTGAGCAAGGTGATATCGAAGGTTGCCACTTCGATATTGCTGATTTACGAGAAGCAAGCTTTCAAAATTGTCAGATGGCGATGGCTAACTTTAGTAATGCAAATTGTTATGGCATTGAGCTGCGTGATTGCGATTTAAAGGGAGCGAATTTCACTCGCACTAATTTTGCCAATCAGGTGAGCAATAGAATGTATTTCTGTTCGGCCTATATCACGGGCTGTAACCTGTCTTACGCAAACTTTGAGCAGGCTTGCTTGGAAAAGTGCGAGTTGTTTGAGAACCGTTGGGTAGGTACTTACCTTGGCGGCGCATCACTGAAAGAATCCGATCTTAGTCGAGGTGTATTCTCGGAAGATGTATGGGGGCAATTCAGTATGCAAGGGGCGAATTTATGCCATGCTGAATTAGAAGGGTTAGATCCCCGAAAAGTCGATACTACAGGGGTTAAAATTGTTGCATGGCAACAAGAGCAGTTACTTGAAACTATGGGTATTGTTGTCATGCCGGATTGATAGAGTCCCCTTTTTCAATTCTGCACATGGTGCTGTCCGTACCACTCTGTTGTAATCAATCACAGTTCCTAAAAGAAAAGCCCAAAGCTAATCACTTTGGGCTTTTCCGTATTTGGCAACCAGCATTTTAGAATGAATTTTAAAAAGAGAATGCTAGGTGGGGTTAGGGCTAATTAGTGCATACCTGAACGCATTTTGTCGCTGAGCGCAAAGAAAACGAACAACAAAATACATACTACAGCGACACTCAGTGACACTAAGATCGTTGTAGCGTCTTTTGAAATCAATGGAATGACGATAGAAGCTAACGCTACCAGCATAACCGCGATATGAACGATTCGGCCTAGAATCGGGTTTTTATGACAGAATGAAGCCCAAAGGTAACGCATTTTTAACACCATTATAAATTTAGTGGGTTTATTCTATTTTCTTAATGAGTGTTTTGTAAATAAGTTTTCGTTACGGGTGACTGTAAATATGATCTGAGTCAGCTTCGTATAAAACTAGTTAAATAACAGTATCTTATTGATTTTTGATGAAATACTCATATCTAAGCTTGAATAATAATATTCCGTATTCTTTAGAGTGGTAAGTCAAATATTACTTGTTTTTTAGTTTCTTGGCTGAGGATCTCATTTATTGAGTGTTTTATTAAGATACCGTTTGCTTATTGTTATTCACCTAACGAATGTGAGCCAGACTATAATTGACTTCTAATCGGTGATTCGTTTTATGTTATTTATCAGAAAGAGTTTTCGATTTGAGATCGCGGTAATTTTGTCTTCTATTCTGTTTGATATACTCAATGCTTATTCGGTAAAGATGATGGAGATAAAATGTCGAAAACCGCTAAGATCATTAATGAAGATAAGCTGGTAAAAAAAGCAGTAGAGGTCGGTTTTAAAATGGCAAAATTGCAAGGTTTTGATTTGCCGCATTCATCTCAACCGATAAAGGTTAAATCGGTGTATTTGTTCCTTGTTGAAGTCAATCAGATCACGCCGTTACCCGAAAGCAAGCTTGATGGGGCGAACATAAAAAAGCGTCTAGCGCTATGGATACATAAAGCACTGCCTGATAACGACCCTCTAAAGTAAGCTCTACCCAAGCGGATATTTCTGAACTCGTTTATTTTTGGTTCATGATTCATTGGCATTTTAGAAGAGAAACCTAGCGATCACTCGCTAGGTTTTTTGTTTTTATAAACCATTGAACAGCGGTACTTTGTAAGTTCTCGTTATACCACTTGCGCAGGTTCCGTTGGTTTCGTTGATTTTGGAGTCTCATTCTTTCTTAAGGTGCCAAGTGTAATGTGGTCATACTTTTCAGTGAGGTGATCTTGAATCTGTTGGTGATACGCTCCGTTCAGTTTATAGAAGCGGAAGTAAATGATTAACGCGATAGCGAAAAAGAACGTTGGCAACCCCACCATGATGCATTGCATGCCAAATACGGTTTCTGGGCTTTGTTCTATGTTAGGCACATAGTCGACAGCAGTGAGCGAGATACCGATAAAGAAAGCGGCAAATGCAGACCCAGCCTTGACCACCAGTGTTTGTACTGAGTAAGCGATACTTTCACAACGAGATCCTAGTTTGAACTCGCCGTAATCAACAGTGTCCGCAACCATGATCACGTTGAGTACCCAGAATAAAGCGGTACCAATTTGTAGGAAGACACCTGCTGTAGAAATCAACAAAATGCTTTGTTTGTCATACATGCCGACATAAATGAGCACTGCACTGCCTAAAATAGGGAAGGTTGATGCGCAAGCCCATAAAACTCGACGTGAGAATATTTGTGCTAGTTTTGGGAACAACACTAAGGTGATGAGGTTAGCGATACCCGCATAAGCCATGTAGTACGGGAACAACTCTTCGTTGCCAACAACATAAGTGAAGTAGTAAACAGCAAAGGCGGTAATGATATTAGTGGCTAGGTTATATGACAGAGCCATGCACAGAACACTGGTCAGTTGGTCATTCTTGTAGATCAGTGAAAGAAGCTTTTTCAATGATATTTTTTCTTCAGGTTGCGTGGTGTCGAGATTCGCGGTTGAGTAGCGTTCTTTGACATTTCGCAATGTGATAAAGGTCGACACCAAGAAACAAGCGATCAGTAATAACGTAAATATCTGAAACCCAAACCCTTTGTCGTCACCACCTACATAGTTCACGAAGGGCATTGCAATGGCGGCGGTTATTATCCAAGCAAGGCTGGCAAAGAAGCGAGGGTACGGGACTAGCTCTTCACGTTCGCGTTTATCTAAAGTGAGCGTGGGAACCAGTGACCAAAATGGAATATCCATTAACGTGTAAGTCATGCCCCAAAGGATGTAGGTGATCGTGGCGTATACGATGAGCCATGGGCCTTCAATATAGTGAGCACTAAACACCATCAGTAAGACGACAGAGTTGGCGAGTGTGCCAATCAATATCCAAGGTTTGAATTTGCCCCAACGGGTACGCGTGTTGTTGACCAGCCAGCCCATGATTGGGTCATTGACCGCATCCCAGATACGCGCAACGAGGAAGATGGTACCGACGGTGGCGGCAGAGATACCAACCACATCCGTGTAGTAGTACATAAGGTACATATAGACGATGGTGATTGCGAAGTCTTTACCAAAGGCACCAAAGCCATAACTTAGTTTGGTATTCATAGAGATACTCATTGCCACTCCTTACGCCTCCTCGCTGAGAAGGCGTTAATATTCACGTTATTGTATTTTTATTAGTATGAAATTACTTGTTAACCCACTCTGGTAACCAACCTTCATGTGCCTCAATCAAGTCATCAACCAGCGCGTATATCTCTTCTATTCCAAGTACTGCAGCTGTATGAGGGTCGAGCATCGCAGCATGATAAATACGATCACGGTTTTCAGTGAGAATGGCTTCGGTTAATAGAGTTTGGACGTTGATATTGGTTTGCATCAATGCGGCTAAGTGGTTTGGTAGACGTCCAGCTTTGATTGGTTGCACACCATTAGCATCAACTAAACAGGCGACTTCAACACAGCAGCCTTGCGGTAAGTTGTCTATTAAAGCTTCGTTTTTAACGTTGCCATAGATGACGCTGGGTGTACCTGTCCAGATAGAATTCATTATGGTGCTGGCGTACTCATGAGACTCATCAACGGTAATTTTGTCAGCTGTTTTGAGTTCTTGAAGGTCTTTCTTCCAATCGGCAATTTGTTCGACGCAACGTTTAGGGTACTCATCAAGTGGCACTTTATAACGTTCGATTAAATCTGGACGGTTTGGCTTGATAAAATAGGGGGTGTATTCAGAAAAATGTTCAGAAGACTCTGTCACAAAGTAACCCAACTTTTTAAACATCTCATAGCGAACTAAATTGGTGCAGCGACCATTGTGATAAATACCCGGCTTAGGTGCTTTGCCACTCTCGAAGGCTTCAAGTAGGTCTGGATAAATATCGACGTACTCGCCACTTGCTGTTTTCTTCTCAAGTGTCAGGTAATAAGCCATATGGTTGATACCAGCGCAGGTATAGCGAAGGTCTGCGTAATCTATGTCTAGGTCTCGTGCTAGTTCTTCAGCAGTACCTTGTACTGAATGGCACAAACCGACTTGTTTAATGTGCGGATATTTCTCGTACATTGCCCATGTGTTCATCGCCATTGGGTTAACGTAGTTGAGCATGGTGGCATTCGGGCAAACCTCGGTCATATCTTCACAGACACTCCAAAGGTGTGGGACAGTGCGTAGTGAACGCATAATGCCGCCCGGACCTAGCGTGTCTGCGATCGTTTGTTCCAGACCATGGCGTTTACACACTTCAAAATCTGTGACTGTGCAGGGTTCATAACCGCCTATTTGGAAAGCAATGACGACAAAATCTGCACCTTGTAGCGCTTCTTTCTGATTTAAATGACACGAAATAGAGCCAGTAGCACCTGATGATTCCATCAATTTACTGACGACAAGATGAGACTCTTCTAATCGGGTCTCATCAATATCCATCAAGGCGACATGCGCGTTTTGTAGTGCTGAGCGGTGGAAAACGTCACCAAGAATGTTCTTAACAAAAATGGTTGATCCAGCACCGATGAATGTGATTTTAGGGCTTTGCATAGTGGAATCCTTTATCTCTCTGAGTTCTTTGTTGATGCAGATAAATTACACCTAGAACCCACGTCGATTCGTCTCAGATAATCAAATAGCTCTCCCGTTTTCTAATATTTCTAAATCATTGAATGGAAATCTTAGGAAATGGGATAACTTACTGGCTTTTGAGGAGAGGGGTTGTGCAATGAAGCGAGTTTTGCACTTAAGATGCTGACTCTAATCACATTGTGCTGATCTTATGAAATGGGGTGTTTCGGCACTATGATCGCCTTCAGAGTTTTATTATCGAGGAATTGCTAAAAGTCATTTATACGATTTCCTAAGGAACGAGATATGCCGCAATCAACCCCTGATACGGTGAGAATTATCACTTTAGACAAGTACTCATCCGAGACCGTATCGGTAAGCCCGCTTTCTCTTTATTCTTCCTATGAGAAAATCGATATCGAACTCAGGGCTCCTCACTCCATGCCCGGCTATCATTGGCATGGTCAAATTGAGGTGAACATTCCCTTTGGGGATGATGTTGAGTACATCATTAACGGCAGCCCTGTTGTGGTTAAAAGTGGGTCGATTGGATTGTTTTGGGCGTCGGTACCGCATCGACTTACGAATCCTAGTCAATGCCATAATATGGGGATCATCAATATACCGATTCACCACTTTATGTCGTGGGCTCTCAGTCGGGATTTAGTCAATCAGATAACTCACGGTAGTGTGCTGCAATCGAATTCTTGTTCGTTGATCAGTGAATTCGAAATCTCACGTTGGGCACAAGAGATAAAGCACTCGTCAGAAAGTCGCCAACAGTTGGCTATGGATGAAATTGGCTTGATGCTTAAGCGAATCTGCCTTGATGGTTGGCAGCAACTGCTCGTAAATCGACAGGACAAGTCGACCAAGAAAGGGGTATCGAAACACTCTCAATTCTATGTAAGCCAAATGCTGGAGTATATTGCCACTCATCATAACCAGCCATTAACCGTTAAAGATATTGCGGAACATATTGGACTACATAGTAACTATGCCATGAACGTTTTTCAGCGAACGATGCAAATGACCATTAAGCAGTACATTACTGCGATGCGTATTAATCATGCTCGCGCTTTGTTGAGTGATACGGATAGAACTATTCTCGATATCTCACTCACGGTGGGCTTCAATTCGAGCAGCCGATTTTATGAAACTTTTCAAACATACATTGGCGTCACGCCGACTCAATATAGAAAATTGGCTCGGGAAGATCATCGATGGAGCAGCCATGGAGCCAGTCCGCTATACGATCTTGAGAAAGGTGCGTGTGATGGTAAAAGGCCGTTAACAGTGACGGATAGTTAGGGGTAACTAAATCTTAAGCGAGTTGTTCGATGTTTGGATGAAAATCCTTAAGTAGCCTGTTCAAATTAGTTCATAGCCTTAAATCGACTTGTTGAAGTCGGAGTTAGTTGTGAAAGGAAGATGTTTTCATATGACAGGCCTCAGGTTAGTGACCATTTATTAGCTCTTGGGGTGGAGGGTGGGATGGCAGGAAAAGGGCCAAGGTTGAGTTAACAAAGTTAAAGGGCTATGGGTTAGTAAAGCAGAAATAAATCTTGGTAACCACCAAGCTTAACTGCTTCCACATGACCTCCAATGCTGTCATTTCTATCGACTGTCAGTTTTACAAACCATATCGTGAAGGTTGCATAGGCATCAATAGATAGTCTCTAACTTGACAGTTTAGGGGTTACTAACAACTATTAAGTTGATGATTTTAAATCCGTAATCCATAGATTTACCGAAGTTGCATGATTAAGGGCGTAGGTGTGGGTGTTTTTGTGATGTTCAATATGACTGAACTCGATAAATAAGGAGGGGATTCCCCTTATGATGTCTTTACTGTTTTTGTTATTACTTGTGGCGATGGTGTGCGGGTTTTTCGGCAAGAAGACCGCCGCGTATGGCTTTTTCGCTAGCTCAGTGATCTTGGGTTTGTATTGGTTTAACCACCATGCGACTGACCCACTCTCGATCTTATTGTAAGGAGCTAGCATGAATCGACATCAGTTAACTTTCCTGAATACGCTTGGTTTGCTGGGGATGACAGCCGTTTTGTTGATCGGCTTCATTCTTCAGTTTGTTCTCAATGAGCTTCCTTGTCCATTGTGTCTATTGCAACGGATTGGCTTTGTGATGGTCGCTTTTGGCTTCATGTTGAATGTGGTTTATGGGCCTCAATCTCGTCATTATGGCGTCATTCTGATTGGCGCTTTATATGGTGTGGCCACATCGCTAAGACAAGTCTCTTTGCACGTAATTCCCGGAACTCCTGGTTATGGCAGTCCTATTTTTGGGATGCATTATTACACTTGGGCTTTTGTGTTGTTCGCTGCAACTATATTGGGTGTTGCCGTGATCCTGATACTAACCAATAAAGTCGAGTCTCACGAACCCTACAAAATGAGTAGTTTTGGACGCATTGTGTGTCTATTGGCAATAGCGGTAGTGGCATTGAATGCTATTGCTACATTTGTCGAATGTGGTCCTTATCAGTGCCCAGATAACCCGGTGAGCTATTGGTTACTCAATCAAGGTGCTGGAGGATAATTTCTGGGTTTGAATAAAAAGAGCGAGAGGCTAACCTCTCGCTCTTTTTGTATACGTTGTATTCTCAAATCCCGCTAACGCTTTGGGCTAGCGACTGATCTACTTAGCGATTCACCTGCTCAACAATCTCTCTTGTTAGGCGTGCAATCTCATCCCACTCTTTGTTTTCGACGAGCTTCTTATCCACCATCCAAGTGCCACCACATGCCAATACCTGAGGAACGGCTAGGTAGTTGCCAATGTTTGATGGCGTGATACCACCAGTAGGCATCAATCGAATATCGCCATAAGGTCCGACTAGCGATTTCACCATATTGATACCGCCAGACGCCTCAGCAGGGAAGAACTTCAAGGTTGTTAAGCCCATCTCTAATGCCGCTTCAACGGTGCTTGGATTGTTCACTCCAGGAATGATATCGATGCCGATCTCTTGGCATGCTTTAACTGTGTTTGGATTGAATCCCGGTGATACCACAAAGGTTGCGCCTGCTTCTTTCGCGGCCAGTGCTTGTTCACCATTCAAAATCGTGCCTGCGCCGATCAGCATGTCAGGCTGAGCTTGGCGAAGCAGTCGGATAGCTTCAACAGCGGCGTCTGAACGGAACGTAATTTCAGCGGCGGGAATGCCATTCTCAGCCAAGACTTTACCGAGTGGAATAATATCTTCTGCGTTATCAATTGCGATAACAGGGATGACTTTAAGTGCTTTTAGCTGTTCGTTAATTGTAGACATGTGTACTTCTTAATATCAGTTTGAAAGAGTGTCTGTGATGGATTTTGGGATGATTGCACCATGATGTTGAATCACCAATCTGGCTAATGCATTACCTTGGTGGCAAGCTTCTTCAATAGAACCTCCAGCGAGATAGCAAGATAAGAAACCACCGTTAAAAGAGTCGCCAGCAGAGGTGCTATCGACCACAGTCTCGACAGGTGTCGTTTTGATTTTTACTGGCTCATTTTCGGGGTTTTCGCTGATCAAGCAGCCTTCAGGACCAAGCTTCACAACAACGGTTTTGACGCCGAGTGCATGCAATCTTTTTATGGTGTCTTGTGGGTGTGCGTCTTGCCACAAAAGTTGCTCATCGTCGAAGGTAACCAAGGCGACATCTGTAGCTTTATAGCCCAATAGATAGCATTCTTTGGTTGCGTCTTCTGAGTCCCATAACTTTGGTCGATAGTTACTATCAAAGGCGATGGTAACGCCACGTTCACGTAGGCCTTGAATGATAGTGAGTAACTTTAACTGATCGCCATGTGGCAATATCGCGAGAGAAATACCGCTCAAAAATACCATATCAACATCGCAAAGTTGGGCGGTTATCTTGTCGAAATCTGGGTGCTGTACCATGTAGCGAGCCGCGGAGTCATTACGCCAATATAGAAATGTGCGTTCGCCAACATCGTCGAGTTGAATCAGATACAGGCCTGGCGAGCGCTGTTCGTCGATAAGCACTAAATCGGTTGATAACCTTTCATCTTGCCAACGCTTAAGCATCTCTTGGCTAATGGAATCTGCTCCAAGAGCCGTGACGTAACTGGTACGAATCCTAGGAGTATTTGTCGAACTGGAATGGCTGGTGGCACTTCGGTTCAAATACACAGCGGCATTGAGCGTATCTCCACCATAGGTTTGTTGCATGGTTCCGAATGGAGCGCCGTTCAGCTCAATCATACACTCGCCGATAATCGCAATATGGCTCATAAGTGGCCCTTACAGAAGAATGGGTATTGCTAGCTATAAATGATGGAACGTGGCTACAAGGAAGGTAGCCACGTTGATTCTGTTCCCAATAGGTTGGGAGGAAGTGTTATTTGTTGTCTAGCTTTACGAACAACAGTGTTAGTACGTAAGACAGTACAAACACACCAACCACACCCATAATCGCTTGGATAAAGTTCTGCGTACCGCCAGCAAGGTAAGCTGGCAAGCTGAAGACAGAAGAAAGAATGTAGCTCGTTAAGTGAGTATCGATCGTTACCGAGATAGCGCCGAAAACACCTGCCGCCAAACTCGCGGTCATCATCGCTTTGGTGTATTTCGTTAGTACACCAAATAGAGCCGGCTCCGTGATGCCTAAGATAGCGGTAACACTTGAGCCCATCGTGATTGAAGATTGCTCTTTAGAAACTGTTTTACGTTGCTTGTGCCAGATAGCCATTGTCGCGCCAGCAATTGCCATGTTACCTAAACACATGATCGGCATTAGTAAATCCTTACCATACAGAGCAAAGTTGTTCAGGCTAATCGGCGTCATGCTGTGGTGAATACCAAACACAATCGTAATCGGGCGAGTTAGACCAAACACAAAGCCCGTTAACGTAGGAGATATCTCCAGTAGCGAGCTCATTACCCAACCCGCGCCGTTACTTAGCCAGATACCAGCAGGGCCAACAAATGATAGCGTGATGGTCGAAGTTACCGTAAAGGCAAGCAGTGGTGTAAATACAGGCTTCGCAGAAGAAGGAACTAGACGGTCAACTAACGGAGTCACTTTAGACAATAACCAGATTGCTAGAATCGCAGGAACAATTGCGCCGCCGTAGTTGAGCAGTTCAATCGGAACCACGCCAAGAACCGTTAGCTCCGGAGCAGCGCCAGCATCTTTTAGCATCGCCGCTTTATCTACTAGCTTGGGTGCTAACATTGCGGAGGAAACAGCAAGCGCAATGTATTCGTTTACTTTGAATACTTTAGCTGCAGAGAAAGAAACCAGCATAGGTAAGAAGAAGAACACAGCAACAGAGATTGAGCGGAAGAAATAAACTGTGTCTGAGGTTTCAGAGATAACATTGGTCGCAATAAGACCAGACAACAGGCCCATCAACATACCAGCGCCCGCAATTGCAGGCACGACAGGACCAAAGATGCCTGCGACAATGCGCATCACACCCTGGAACAGCTTGCCTTTCTCTAGCTCATCAGCCGGATTAGCGTCAGCTTGTTGAGTGTTTGATAGCGCGTTAAACCACTTCTCTACTTCAACACCGATGATGACTTGAGTTTGACCTTGTTGAAGTACCACACCTTTCACATCAGCGATCTGCTTGATAGCCTCTTCGTCTACCAGAGACTCGTCTGCCAATTTGAATCTTAGTCTTGTCATACAGTGCGTGAGACTCACGATATTATCTTCACCACCAAGTGCAGTGACTAATAACTGTATATTTTCTCTGAAATTTTTCTTTTTAGACGATGACTTAGAGTTATTCATAACAGCATCATTATTTTCAACAATTTGCATACTACACCTGTTACTGGGATATATTTAACTCCAGTAATCATATCGATAACTTATTTAAAGCCAATGGGATAAAAAGAGACTTCAATCACACTTAAAATTCGAATAAATTATTTTCGACCGTTTTGGGCCAATTGGTATGTTTTGTTTATCAAAAAAAAACACTAAACGTACCAATTATTTTCGCATGAAATTTAACGCTTGAAATGTGCTTTTTAACACGGTTAGATAATAAGAGTTGAAGTTAGTTTAGGTTATTTAATTGTGAAAGAAACTATTATATCCGATATCCATTGTATTATTACCAAGCCAGATAGGCATAACCTCATCACGGTTGTTGTTGAAACCAATGAAGGTGTGACAGGCTTTGGTTGCGCGACCTTCCAACAACGACCGCTTGCCGTAAAAACTATGGTCGATGAGTATTTAAAACCTCTTCTAGTTGGTAGAAATGCCAATAATATTGAAGACTTATGGCAAATGATGATGGTCAATGCTTATTGGCGAAATGGCCCTGTTATCAATAATGCAATTTCCGGTGTTGATATGGCACTGTGGGATATTAAAGCCAAATTAGCGGGTATGCCGTTACATCAATTATTTGGTGGTAAGTCTCGTGATGCTATTCCTGTATACACACACGCGACTAGCGACACAATGGAAGGTATTTATGAGTTGGTGGAATCTTTCCTAGACAAAGGTTACAAGCATATTCGCTGTCAGCTTGGTTTCTATGGTGGTGTTCCAACCGATTTACATACCACTCAAAATCCGACTGAAGGCTCGTACTACGACCAAGATCAGTACATGGACAATACACTGACAATGTTTAAGTCGCTTAGAGAGAAATATGGTAATAAATTCCATATTCTTCATGATGTTCATGAGCGCCTTTTCCCAAATCAAGCAATACAATTTGCCAAAGAAGTTGAGCAATATAAGCCTTACTTCATTGAAGATATTCTTCCGCCAAACCAAACTGAATGGTTGGATAACATTCGTAGCCAAAGCTCGGTTTCATTGGGTTTAGGGGAGTTGTTTAACAACCCTGAAGAGTGGAAGTCTTTGATTGCCAACCGCCGTATTGATTTTATTCGTTGCCATGTTTCACAAATAGGTGGCATTACACCTGCGCTTAAACTCGGACATTTATGTCAGAACTTTGGTGTTCGTATTGCATGGCACTGTCCGCCAGACATGACGCCAATTGGCGCTGCGGTAAATACGCATTTGAATGTGCACCTACACAATGCAGCAATTCAAGAGCATGTTGAATACAACGCAAACACACACAAAGTATTCCCGAATGCCGCAGAGCCTATCAACGGTTATTTGTATGTATCGGAAATCGTCGGGATCGGCGTAGAGATGGATCGAGAGGTTGCTGCAGAGTTTCCTGTGATGTACCGCCCTCATGAGTGGACTCAAAGTCGACTACCAGATGGCTCAATTCATACGCCATAGTCTGTTTTTTCAATCAAAATTTAGCCGCACTAGCGGCTATTTTTATCTCTGAAATTCATGCTCTCGTT